>JANXSI010000059.1 GCA_025352765.1 Devosia sp.
GTCTCGTCGGTGACCGTGACCATGCCGCCCTTGACCTTGAGGGTCAGCTTGCAGCCGCCTACGGTCTCGACAACATGCTTCCCACCATCGGCTTTCACCATCGACATGACGTCGGTCGACAGAGCCTTGGCCGCCACGACGTGGCAGGTCAGGATCTTGACGAGCTTCGCCTTATTCTCGGGCTTCAACAGCGCATCGACGGTGCCCGCGGGCAGGGCAGCGAACGCTTTGTTGGTTGGGGCGAATACGGTAAACGGGCCCTTCCCCTCAAGAGTAGCGACAAGCCCTGCAGCCTTTACTGCGGCGACGAGGGTGGTGTGATCGGCGGAGTTGACCGCGTTCTCGATGATGTTGCGGCTGTCCATCATGGGCGCGCCTCCGACCATGGGGTTGGCGATGGCGGAACCTGCGGAGAGACCCGAGAGAGCAAATAGTGTGCCGATAGCGGCAGCGCGAACGAATGCGATGTTCATAGGACTGACTTCCCTGAATTGTGCACCGGTTTGTTCCGGTGAGACACATTAGTTACGGACGCAGTCGTTGGGAGTTTCCGAGATCTAGGAGCTACAAAAAGAAATTTGACGGCGCCGTCGGCCTGTGTCGAGTTAAGCCCTCGGGTTGCCAAAAAGAGGCTGCTTAGCAATCTCTGCGACGGTAGCTTTGCTCACCCCGAACTGCTTTGCGACGGTGGTCGCTTTGGCCCCCGCTTTGATAGCAGCCCGGATCGCGTTGATTTGACCGACCCGGGGTTTGAGAAGATAAGGCTTGCTTGGCTCGCCGGCCGCTCGAAGTTCGGCGTCAGTGGGAGAAGAGGCTGCACGCTTTTTCTTCTCGATCTGAACGGCCTTCGCGAGCGTGTCGAATTCGTGGACGGTCAGCCAGTTCAGCGCCTTTGGCAAATCGGTCGGAAGCAAATAGGGTGTGGCTGACGATCCATTGGGTTCACAGAGCGCCACCGCTACCTCGAATTCGGCTGTTGCATGAAGAGCTTATGCTGCCCCAATCGGGTGAGCGACAGCGGTCCATCGTAGTTCTGGTGATATCCAACACGGAGCGTTCGATCTCCTGAAGGGGGGCGGTGGTTCGCGAAAGCTCTTAACGAGCAAACCGCCCTAACTTGTCTCGCTGCAGATAGACAGCGGTTGCCGCGACCGCTGCGATCACGATCGTATGGACCCAGTCCATGTGGAGGATCAAAACTTGAGCAACGAATGCTCCAATCGCGATGCAAAACAGCAATGCCGCGCCGTACACCGAGATCCTAGGGATTAAAACAGCGAGCGCTCCGAAGAGCTCAAGCGCACCGGTCAAGTACAAGAACCAGCGGCCCATCCCGATGGTTTCAAACTCGGCCACCATCATCGCCTGGCTGCTCAGTTTGCCGAACGCCGTCGCAAAGAACAGCAGCGCCAAAATCACCCGAAGTCCCCATATCAAAATGGTGCGGCGACGCGAGACAACTGGAACTGACGCGGCCATTGATCCTCTCCCGGCTGGACCGTTTTTGATCCCTGAACGAGTTGTATAATTCCCTGTTTGAAACGCTAGGGATTTCGTCTCTGGTCCCCGAGGATCTGCGGGGTTTTTCGAAGCCCGCACTGACCCCAAAAGCCGATTTCCCTGTAGTTTTCCCTGTTAGCAGGGAATAGAGCCTGGTTTTCAACGACTTCGCCCACCGCCATTAAGTCATTGATTTGTATGCGTTTTTCCGGTCTCCCATAGTCCTGGCGCTAAGGCCCGGAAATGTCGACTCTATTTCCCGCGGCGGCCAAACTAAGTCTTCCAGAGACGCCTCTTTGCGGGGCCGAATGCTGCCTGAAACTCGGGCATTCTCTAATGGCCATTTCCAGCAAACATTTAGCCGACTGAGTGCTGGAGCCCGACTACATGCCTGAGCATCGGGGCCACTTATGCGGCGCCACGCGGTCACAGATGGCTCAGCGGTCGGCGTACGAGGGGCGACTGTGAGATACGCCTACCAACTGAGCTCGGTCGACATATTCTCCGTGTTGCATTCAAG
>JANXSI010000061.1 GCA_025352765.1 Devosia sp.
ATGCCCTCGGGGCTGCCGAACGACGAAAAGAGCAAGATCCGCCAACTCTATTCCGAGGGCAAGGTCGGCCGCGCCGAACTGCTTGAGGCCGAGGCGAAATCCTACCATTCGCCCGGAACCTGCACCTTCTACGGCACCGCCAATTCCAATCAGATGCTGATGGAAATCATGGGCCTGCATCTGCCGGGCGCGAGCTTCGTCAATCCCGGCACGCCACTGCGCGACGCACTGACCCGCGAGGCAACGAAGCGCGCGCTGTCGCTGACCGCCGAGGGCAATGACTATACGCCCGTCGGGCACATTGTTTCGGAAAAGACCATCGTCAACGCGCTGGTCGGCCTCCACGCGACGGGTGGTTCGACCAACCACACGCTGCATCTGGTGGCGATCGCCGCCGCCGCAGGGCTGCAGGTCACCTGGCAGGACATGTCGGATTTGAGCGACGTGGTGCCGCTGCTCGCCCGCGTCTATCCCAATGGCGTCGCCGATGTGAACCACTTCCACTCGGCCGGCGGCATGGGCTTTTTGATCCGCGAACTGCTTGAGAGCGGCCACTTGCACGAGGACGTCAAGACCGTCTGGGGCGGCGGCCTGTCGGGCTACGCCGTTGAGGCAAAGCTGATCGAGGACAAGCTGAGCTTCGAGCCCTCGCCAAAGGAATCGGGCAACCCGAAGATCCTGACGCCGGTCAAGGACGCCTTCTCGGCCAGCGGCGGTCTGAAACTGTTGACCGGCAATCTCGGCAAGTCGGTGATCAAGGTCTCAGCCGTCAAGCCCGAGCACCGAGTCATCGAGGCCCCGGCGCGCGTGTTCCACAGCCAGCACGGGCTCCAGGCGGCGTTCAAGGCGGGCGAACTGAATTCCGACATGATCGCCGTGGTTCGCTTTGCCGGCCCGAGGGCCGTCGGCATGCCCGAACTTCACAACCTTACCCCAGCGCTCAGCGTCCTCCAGGGCCGCGGCTTCAAGGTCGCTCTGGTGACCGACGGTCGCATGTCTGGCGCTTCTGGGAAGGTCCCGGCGGCGATCCACATGACGCCCGAGGCGGTCGATGGCGGCCCGATCAGCAAGCTCCGCGACGGCGACATGCTGCGCCTCGATGCCGATGCCGGAACGCTGACCTTTCTCGGCGACGAGCGTGAACTGCTGTCGCGTACGCCGGCGACCGAGGACCTGCGCAACGAGCACTTCGGCATGGGCCGCGAACTGTTCGCCGGGTTCCGCGCGCTGGTGGGCACGGCCGACCACGGCGCCAGCGCCTTCGGCTAGCAGTCGTCCCACGGCAAGACGGTCAGTTCCGGCCAGGCGGCTTTGGCGCGAGCCGCTTTTGCCTCGTGCGCGGCCCTGTTGGCCGGCACCGGATTCGGCGTGACGCGGAACGAAAAGATGTCATCGAGCCCCAAGAGCGCGTGAAATCTCAACACGCCGTCGGGCCCGAGTTGAGCCGCAACGGCGTGGGTCTTGCTGGCATAGCGCCCAAGCATCTCCAAAGACGATGCAAGGGGCGTGAACGGAATTCCGAACTTCTGCGGAAACCACAAATGCACACGAGCCTGGTTGCGCACCTGGACGGGCAACGGCAGGTGCACAAGCCGCCGTGCCAGCCTTTGGATGACCGCATCCTCGGCTCAATAGCTCAGGTCCGCTCCGTCGAAGTAAAACACGTCGACGTCGTTGATCCCATTGAGATCTGGCCGACCGGTTAGCCGATTCCAGACCGGATTGTAGATAGCGCCTGCAACGACCCAGCCATCGGGAAGCGCTCCCTGTCGAAGCTCGTCGAGGACTTTCATCAGAACTGGGTTTGAGCCGATGATCTCGGCCAGCGCAGCGTGCTGCACGGCCTCGGGCCTACCGGCCAGTTTCAGGTGCGTCTCCATGCGGTCACGCTAGGACGATTCGTCCGGCATGCGCGAGCGGGCCACGGACACTCGACTGTTGCAGGAAAATGGGAACCGATCGCGCCGCCCGCCATTGAGTAACCTTGGGGGCGCGACTGATCAGAAGCATTCCCGTCGCCGCAAGAATCTCCTAAGAGCGGCGCTGGAGAACTCATGCGCACATTCATCGCCTTCGCTTTCGCCCTGCTGCTCAGTGGCTGTTCGACCCTTGGCCCGACTGGTCCTGGGGGCGGTGGCGCCACACTCGATGTGCTACGCGATGACGTCGGCAGCGTGCTGGTGGCGTTCGACTTGCCGCGGACACTGGGCCCGGCCCCGTCGGGGCAGCTGTTCACCTACGATGCCGCCAATGGCGGGCAGGGGGAGCACCTGCGACTACTGCTCGTGCCGGCCGATGTCGACGCGATGGCCGGCAGCCTGCCGCCACCCGAGGCCGGGCGCGCTTACTATCTGTTCGGCTTTTCGGAAGCCGACAAAGCGTCGCTGCGCGCCGCGCAGGCATTGGCTACCGGCCGTGGCTTGACGGCCAAGGATATCACCCTCGGGGTCGTTCCGCACCTGTGCACGGTCGGCGCCGTCGATCCCAAGGTCGAAACCGTTACCATTGTCGCCGGTGTCCCCGGTCAGACGCGGCTCAGCCCGTTCCTCGATCACCAGTTGTTGGCCGACCTGCTTCGCCAGCCGGGCAGCACGCAAATGCCGGCCTGCCTCTAGGCGAACGTCCACATCGGGGCCTTTCAGGCGACCCTGGGCCGCCGGCGGGGCCGCGAGAACGTCGTGCCGCCGCTCCCGGGAATAGCCATCTCGGGCGAGTCCCAGCTCTGGCTCTGGCGCCAGATCTGCCAGTACTGTGCCACGCTGATCTCGCCGCGCAGAAAATCATTGAGGACCTCGCCACCTAACTCGTCGCGGCTGAAGCGTGAGCGGGGGCTGTCAAAGCCCAGTGCCTTGACTTCGTACTGGATATCCTCGAGTTCGCGCCGCCGCAGGGCGAGAAGCTTGAGCCGGGTTTTTTCCTCGCCTGCTTCGAGCGTGTTTTCCGCGGCGCGCTGGCGAACGTCGACCACCTGTTGAACCAGCGTATCGTCCTCACCTCCGCGTGCCTCGGCCAGCAGGCGTTCGAGTTCGGGCCGGCTCAGCACATCGACGAGAGCGGCTGTTGCGGCCGCGAAATTGGGCTCACCGCCTTGCGCCAGCTGGCGTCGTGCCCGGATCGCTTCATCGCGCTGGTCCTGCAGCGCCACGATCTGGCTGTCGAGCTCGCCCATCAATTTGCGGGCAGCCTCCAGGCTGGCACGCGCGCTGGTTCCACCGGCCGCGTCGACCGCCTGAGCTTCGAGCGTTCGCATCTGCCGCACAGCAATGGCTGCGGTTTCGCCTAGCCGTCCCGCGTGTTCGCGGCGGCGCAGCGGAATGTCGTTCATTGTGGCAAAGATCACGCGGGCGGCGTCGTACCCGATGAGCTCGGCGATCCGGCTGTCGAGCCACCCGACCAGCACGTTGGGCCGGTAGGCGGGCGTGCCATAGCCTTTTTCCCACAGGTACATGAACAGCGCGTCGTCGCGGTAGGGCCTCGCCTTGAGGCTGCGGTCGTGCTCGGCCCGCTCGGTCCGGTCGAGGCTCGCGGCGGCAGCCGCGGCGGTGGATGACGCGCGCTCGACAGCGTCCCGGTAGTCGGGTCGGATGATCAGGTCCGGGCGGGCGGCGTCGGCAAAGCGCCGCAGCGCGCTGTCGTGCTTTTCTGCCTCGAGCTGTCGGGCTGCGCGCTGCGTCGCGACGTCCGCGATGTCGGTGTCCAAGACGCTGACATTGGCGTCGAGTACCGTGAATCCTGAATCGTGCTGGATCAGGGCCCTTTCGGCCTGCTTGCCGGCAGCCGCGAGCGCCGCGCCCAACTCGGGCATATCGCCGGCTCCCAGATGGCGGAAAAGGCTCGTCTCCTGGGCCCGAAGCTTGGCCACCAGTTCCGTGCTCCGCGCCAGCCGGCGCGTCGCGTCGTCTTCCTCGCGACGAACGTCGCGCAGGGCTTCCTCGATCGAGCGGAGCGCGTCGGGGCCGTTGAGGCTCATGTCACCACCGCGTCACCGTCCCGCCCAGCACCTGGACGACGAAATCGACGTCCAGGAAACCGAACTGCTTCACCCCGACCAGCGGGCGCTGGATGATGCCATCGCTACTCTTGTCGGCCTCGACCGAACGGTAGACAGCCTCGGGGACCCGGATGCCCCAGATTGCAACGGTCTCGACCTTGCCGGTAGGTTCGTTGCGAATGGGCAAGCTCAACACCTTTGCCTCGGGTGTTCGAGCCTCGACCACGAGGTAGTAGTTAGTCTCGTCGGTATTGTCCTGCGGGATGCTCCAGAATCCCCACTTGGCCCCGGGCCGGTCGACGATGGTCAACTGGTACTCGGCCCGCAGCGTATCGCGCAGCGCGGTCATTGCGGCGATCGCCGCTTCGGCGCCGGCGCGATCACCCTTTTGCGCGGCCGCCTTGCCGCGGTCGCGCAGCGCCCCCGCATCATTGGCGGCCTGCTGCACCTTGGTTTCGTCGAAGATGGCGCTGTAAAGCGCATCCATCTGTGCCGGCATGGTCTGCGCCAGTTCGATCCTGGCTGTCTCCATCTGGCCATCGCGGAAGGGCTTGTAGACGAAGAAATAGCCTCCGAAGCTGATTAGGAACATCAGCGTCAGGGCGCGTACTGCCGGCAACCAGCGGCGGCGGCCGACGTAGAGCCGCGCCAGCGTCACTGCGGCGCCCCCCGGCGGCTGGATATGTGCGAAACGGCGCTGCCGGAAGGCTTCGATGCCCGCGGCAAGCAGATTGTCCGAAACGGCGAGGCCCTCGCTCGCGTACGCCGCGCGCAGGCGCGTCGGGTCGTCCGCGAGCGTCGGATCGTGCTCGATCGTGTCCGCCAGATCCATGATCAGCATCATCTCGCTGAATGGCGCTGCGTCTTCGGCGGCGGCACTCATCTCGTCTGTTGCGTTCACGATTCTTTCCGTCAGCCCGAAGCGATCCAGGGACTTTTCTGGCATAGGTCGTCGATAGACTAATTTATGACGGGCTGCTCGCCGCACAATTGATCGGGCATCGCCCCGCCACTATTTGGGGAGCTATGGTGCTAAAAAGACGCAGGAAAAGGGACTGATCGCATGGATTTCGGCGGCCGCTATCTGTTCGACGCCAAGCGCGCTGATGTCTGGGCGGCGCTCAACGATGCGCGGGTCCTGGGCGCCGTTATCCCCGGCTGCGAGACCATCGCCTGGACCAGTCCGACGACGCTCGATCTGACCGTCAAGGTCAGCTTCGGCATCGTCCACCCGCGTTTTTCCGGCGAACTCAGCCTCAGCGACGTCCATCCTGCCGAGCGCTACACGCTGTCGGGTCGTGGCAAGGGCGGCATGCTGGGCCTTGCCCATGCGACCGCCGATATTGCACTCGAAGACGACCTTTCCGGAACGCGGCTGACCTTCACCGCTGCCGGGAAGGCCGACCACGGCATCATGCGGCTGGGCAAGGCGCTGATCGGCAACTCCGCACAGCGCATCATTGACGGGTTCTTTGAAGCCATCGGTCGCGAAATGCAGGTCCAGGTGACCGCTCTGAGCTGAGAAATCGCCCCGCCCCATTTTTGACCAAACGTTCAAAATCCGCCGTTTTCCCTCTTGCCGCGGGCCAAAATGCGCGATTGTATCTGCGCCAACGCGCAAGGGCACGACAAGCGGCGCCGCCGCTTCCTGGCGCGAACCAGGGAGACTGATTCATGACCAACCTCAAACGGCACCTCGGTGCGCTTGCCGCTGGTATTGCCGCTACGGCGCTGATCGCGGGCGCTGCTCTCGCCGATCCCGCCCTGATCTATGATGGTGGCGGAAAGTTCGACAAGTCCTTCAACGAGGCCGCCTATACGGGTGCCGAGCAGTACAAGAAAGAAACCGGCGGCGCCTACGGCGACCTCGAGATTTCGGGCGACGCACAGCGCGAACAGGCCATCCGCCAGTTCGCTCAGAAGGGCTTTTCGCCCATCGTCGTGCCGGGCTTCTCGTGGGCCACGGCGCTGACCACGGTCGCAGCCGAATTCCCCGACACCCACTTCGTGATCATCGACTCCGTCGTCGATCTGCCGAACGTGCGCTCGGTGGTGTTCAAGGAGCAGGAAGGCTCGTACCTCGTCGGCATTCTCGCCGCGATGGCCTCCAAGACCGGCACCATCGGTGTCGTTCCCGCCTTCAACTTCGACCTGCTCGAAGCCTTTGCCTGCGGCTACAAGCAGGGCGCGCACTCGGTGAAGCCCGACGTGAAGGTCCTTGAGACTTATGTCGGGGCCGGCTTTGACGCCTTCAACGATCCGGGCAAGGCGACCGAAGTCGCCAAGTCGCAGATCGACCAGGGTGCGGACGTCGTCTACCAGGTCGCCGGTGGCGCCGGTGCGGGCGTGCTGCAGGCCGCGGCTGACGCCGGCAAGCTCGGCATCGGTGTCGATTCCAACCAGAACTACATGCACCCGGGCAACGTGCTGACCTCGATGCTCAAGCGCGTCGACGTCGCCACCTACAACGCGTTCATGGACGAAAAGAACGGCAAGTTCACCAACGGCACCATCGTTCTGGGTCTCGCCGAGCAGGGCGTCGGCGCCGCGTTCGACGACAACAATGCCAAGCTCATCACACCCGAAATGAAGGCAGCCGTCGACAAGGCCACTGCCGACATCATCTCGGGGGCCGTCAAGGTCCACGACTTCCGCGAAGACAAGGCGTGCCCGGTCTGATCGCCAACCGGTCCTAGACCAGACATGGCCAGTCCGCTAGAGACGAACCCTGCGCAGCGGCCCTCCGGGGCCGCTGCGTCGCCATTGGCAATC
>JANXSI010000104.1 GCA_025352765.1 Devosia sp.
CCGAAGATCAGCGTCACGCCGATCGCGCCCAGCGCATAGATCGAGCCGAGCACCGTGCCCGAAATGACGACCTTGTTGATGAAAAACACCAGCTGATCCACCGGCTAACCCCCAAGGAAACTTTTGGCGACTTCGGGGTCAGCAATCAGCTCCGCCCCAGTGCCGGTGAAGCGGTTCTGCCCGTTGGCGAGGACGAACCCCTTGCTGGCGAAGGCCAGCGCCTGCCGGGCGTTCTGCTCGACCATCAGGATGCCGACGCCCGCCTTGTTGACCGTAACGATATGCTCGAAGATCTCGAGCACATAGCGCGGGCTAAGCCCTGCGGATGGCTCGTCGAGCATCAGCACCCGCGGCTTACTCATCAGCGCCCGCCCCATCGCGACCATCTGGCGCTGCCCGCCCGACAGTTCACCGGCCGGCTGCCGGCGCTTTTCCTTGAGCACGGGAAACATCGAATAGATTTCCTCGAGCGTGCCCGACAGATCGTCGCGCCGGATGAAGCCGCCCATTTCGAGGTTTTCCTCGACGCTCATCGAGGTGAAGACGTTCTTTTCCTGCGGCACGAAGCTGAGGCCCATCGGCACCAGTTTGTCGGGCAGCGCATTGGTGACGTCGGTGCCGTTGAACGACACGCTGCCGCCGGTAACTTTGAGCAACCCGAAGATCGCTTTCAGCGTCGTCGACTTGCCGGCGCCGTTGGGGCCGACGATGACGCCGATATCCGACTGCTCGATCGAGATGTTGACGCCGTTGAGGATCGGCGCGCCGCCATATCCGCCGACCAGGTCCTTGACGTCGATGACCGGCATCAGGCGGCTTCCACGGGAGCGCCGAAATAGGCTTCGACGATGGCCGGATTGGCCCGGATCTCGCTCATCGTTCCCTCGGCGATGACTTCGCCGGCCGCCATCACGATCACCGGATCGCAGAGCCGGCCGATAAGGTCCATGTTGTGCTCGATGACAAAGAAGGTATAGCCGAGCTCCTGGTTCATTCGCTCGATATTGGCCGCGAGGTCCTGCAGCAGCGTGCGGTTAACGCCGGCCGCGACCTCGTCGAGCAGCACCACCTTGGCATCGACCATCATGGTGCGGCCGAGTTCGAGCAGCTTCTTCTGGCCGCCGGAGAGGTTCCCGGCGAGCTCGTTCTTGACGTGCCCTAGCTTCAAAAACTCGATGACATCGTTGGCCTTCTGCCGCACCGCGAGATCGCGCGCTGCAACCTTGCCGGGCGTGAACCATGTCTCGAGCAGGCTCTCGCCGGGCTGGTGGTCGGCCACCACCATCAGGTTCTCGAGCGAGGTCATGTTGGAGAATTCGTGCGCGATCTGGAAGGTGCGCAGCATGCCGAGGCCGAACAGAGCGTAGGGCGCAAGACCGGTCACATCGCGGCCGTCGAAGATGATTTCGCCCGAGCCCGGCGTGATGTTGCCAGCAACAAGGTTGAATAGCGTCGACTTACCGGCGCCGTTCGGCCCGATGAGCCCGGTAATCGAACCGCGCTCGACCTTCAGCGAGCAGTTCTTCACTGCGAGAAGGCCGCCAAAGCTCTTGCTGACGTTCTGGACGTCGATAACTGCGTCGAAAGCCAACCCGCCCCCGCCTGATGGTCCGGGTCTATTGTGGATGGCGTTGGCCACCCTGTCCTGCCCGTTGGCCGCACAATGTTCATATGAGCGCCATACGGTCAACCTTGACCGATTGGTCAAGACGTCGTCTGCAGCCCCTAGATCGCCGCCAGCACGGCATCTGCCGACGACTGGTTGACGGCAAACAGCGTGTTGTAGAGCGTCGCCAGCCGGATCAGTGCCTTGACGTCGACGTCGTGGGGCTGCGCCGTAAGCGGGTCGACAAAGAAGATGAGGGCATCGAGCCGCCCCTCGGCGATCATCGCGCCAAGTTGCGCATCGCCGCCCAGCGGACCGCTGAGCAGCCGGGTCACCGGCAGGCCGGTACCGGCAACGATCCGCCCGCCGGTCGTGCCGGTCCCCCACAACTCGTGCAGAGCCAGCTTGTCGCGATGTTTCAGCGACCAGGCGACCAGTTCTTCTTTCTTGTCGTCGTGGGCGACGAGGCCGATACGGGACATCGCGATCTCCGGCTGCAACCGGCTCTTGATGACGCGGCTAGCTGCGGAGCGCAATGGCCTCGGCGAGGAGGATCGCGATCTCGTCGACTGGCAGGATATCGCCGGGCCGAAAGGGGATCCAACGCACCTGCTTGACCGTGCCGTCATCGGTGAGCAACGGGCTATCTAGCAGCTTCCCCTGCTGGAAGATCAGCGAGACGTGGCCGTCGCTCGGAAAGACGGCGCAGACGAAGCCGGCCTCGGAGTGGCTGAAGTTGACCGGTCCCCAGCCGGTCGCCACCTTGGTCGAGAAGTCCGGCCGAAGGTCGTGCAGCAATGCGATCAGCTCGCGCGCCAGACGGCCCTGAGCAGGCGGGCGCCTGGCCAGCAGGTCATCGACCGCCAAATCGAAATCGGGCATGGACGGCAACTCCGCGGGTTTCTCCGGGAGCCTAGCACGTCAGCCTGACAGGGGGTGTCAGGCTTGTCGCGCGACCTCAGAAGTCCTCGAAATCTCTGTCGACAGCCAGATTGCCGCGACCAAGGTAGGATTTCGCGGCACTCCGCACCCGGGCCTGCAGGCCCTTGATCCCCGTGGCGGGCGCGGCGGCGGCAGGTGTCTCCTTCGGCGGAGTTGCCCGAAGCGGCCTGTCCTCGGCATCCGTGCGGAACACGTCGACAATCCGATCGAGTTCGGAGGCTTGTTCCTCGGTCCGTTCGATCGAGGCGTTGGTTTCCTCGACCAGCGCCGCGTTGTGCTGGGTCATCTCGTCCATCTGCCGCACCGCCGCACTGACTTCCTCGATCGAAGCAGCCTGCTCTTTCGACTGCCTGGCGATCGTCTCCATTGCCTCGTTGGCCGAGCGGGCAGCGCCGACCATGGCGTCGAGCTTGCTCGCCGCCTCGAGGACCAGCTTGGAGCCGGTACGCACCTCGGTGCCGGACTGATCGATCAGCCCCTTGACCTCGGACGATGCCTGCGCGGCCGACTGGGCCAGTCGCCGGACCTCGACCGCAACGACCGCAAAGCCCTTGCCGGCCTCGCCCGCGCGCGCCGCTTCGACACTGGC
>JANXSI010000112.1 GCA_025352765.1 Devosia sp.
TTCTCGGTCTATCTCGTCCACCTGCGCAATCGGCGCCTCATGGCGCATGCCGGCATTCTCGGCTTCAATGCGGCAGGCGTCTTTGCCTATGTCGCCGGCTCCTCGTTTGTGTTCATCAGCTATTTCGGGCTGGCGCCGACAGCCTATGGAATGGTGTTTGCGAGCGGCATTGTAGGCATCATGCTGGCCAACGCCGTGAACCGCCGCCTCGTCGGCCGGTTCGGATCGAACCGGATGCTGTTGGCGGGCACCATGATCGGCGCGACCGCCGGCCTTCTGCTCATCGTCGAAACCATGACTGGATGGGGTGGCATCATCGGCTTTGGTGCCCTGCTCTTCGTGTTCGTCGCCATGAATGGCCTTGTCGGCGCCAACGCCATCGCGGGCGGCCTATCGTGTGCGACCGAGGGCACGGGCGCCGCCTCGGCCCTGCTGGGCTGCGCGCAATATGGTGGCGGCATGCTGGGCAGCGGTCTGATCGGCATCCTGGCCAACGGCACCCCGGTGCCCATGGCTGTGATCATCGCCTGCGGAGCCGCGACGGCGGTCGGTTGCGCCGGATACCTGGCGCGAACCATTCCGCTGACGCCGCCCCGCTCTCCCTCTCCGCTTCTGGCCCGATAGCCGCCATCCGACGCCGCAGGCGCAGCACGCGCTGTTCCCCTTGCACACCGGCAGCGCATCGCCTATAGTGAACCACATGGTTCAGTATTCACACTCCCGCTTTGATGCCTCGTTTGCCGCGCTGTCGGACGCCACGCGGCGCGGCGTTCTGGAGCAGCTTGGGCGCACGGATCAATCGATCAGCGAGCTGGCCGAAACATTCCACATGACCCTCACCGGCATGAAGAAGCACGTCAGCGTGCTCGAAGAGGCGGGGCTGGTCGCCACCGAGAAGGTCGGGCGGGTGCGGACCTGCCGGCTCGGGCCGCGGCGGCTCGAGGAAGAGGCCCAATGGATCGAGCGCTACCGCCAGCTCTGGGCGGCGCGCTTTGACGAACTGGACAAAGTGGTCGAGCAATTGAAACACGAGGAGAAGATCAATGGACGAACGCCGAGCAAGTGAGCCCGCTGAAATGAAGCACAGCACGACGACGGACCGGCGGGAGAGCGAACTCGTCGTCACCCGCACCTTCAACGGCCCGGCGCGCATTGTGTTCGCCGCCTGGACGACGCCGGAGCTGCTGATGCGCTGGTGGGCGCCGAAATCGTTCGGCATCACCTTCATCTCGTGCGAGGCGGACGTGCGGACCGGCGGAACCTACCGGTTCGTGTTCGGCCATCCGCAGGCGGACCAGCCGATGGCGTTCGTCGGCCGCTATCTCGAGGTGGACCCGCCGAAGCGACTGGTGTGGACGAACGAGGAGGAAGCGGACGGCGCCGTGACCACGGTGACGTTCGAGGAAACGGACGGCAAGACGCACCTCGTCCTCACCGACCGTTACCCATCCAAGGACGCGCTCGACGCGGCCATCGCCTCGGGCAGCGTCAGCGGCTATCCGGAGCAGTTCGAGGCACTCGACGGGCTGCTGACGGAGCTCGGGCAAGCGTGACCGCTTAGGCGGCGTTCGCTTCTGTTGACGAAGCGGCCGAGCTTCGCGAGACGGGCCGGGAGGGTGACCTCCCGGCTTTCGCGTCCGCGGTCCTCGATGGCTACTTGTTGGCGCCCGAGGTCAGGCCCTCGATGAATTTGCGCTGGAAGATCAGGTAGACGACGATGATCGGGGCGATGACGATGACGGCGCCGGCCGTCAGCACCGGGGTGTTGACGGTGTATTTGCCCTGAAAGAACAGCGCGCCGATCGGCAGGGTCCGGAGTGCGTCGTCGTTGACGAGGATCAGCGGCAGCAGAAACTCGTTCCAGGTCCAGACGAAGAGGAAGAGCGCGAGCGTCGAGACAGCCGGGGCGAGCAGCGGCACAACGACGCTGAGCAGCACCTGCGGCCGGGTGGCGCCATCGAGGACCGCGGCCTCGAGCACCTCGGTCGGTAACTGGCGCATGGCGCTGGCCATGAAGATGGTCGAAAACGGCACCGAGAGGGCGATCTGGGTCAGGATCAGCACCCAGTATGTGTTGATCAGATGCAGATAGAGCATCTCGTAGTAGAGCGGGATGATGAAGGCCTCGGTGGGCACCATCATACCGATGGTCAGGATGACGAAGATCGACTTCTTGAACGGAAAGCTCAGATAGGCGAAGGCGAAGCCGGCGATCAGCCCGAGCAGGATGCTGACGCCGACCACCGGCACGACGACGACGACCGAGTTGACGAAATAGGTGCCGAAGCGGCCATCGGTCCAGGCATTCACGTAATTCTCGAAATGCGGATAGGCCGGGAGGGCGAAGGCGCCCTTCATCACGTCGGCCTTGCTCTTGAGCGAGGTGAGGAGCAGCAGACCGAAGGGGATGACGGTGATGAGGCCGAACAGCCACAAGACGATGCGGAACGGCAGCGCCGGAGCGGTGGAGAGTGCGGAACGCGCCATCAGTTGGAGGACCTGTCAAAACGCTGCATGCCGCGATGAATCGCAAAGTTCACTGCGAACACCAAAATGGCCCCGATGATCGCAACCGCCGCGGCGTAACCGTAGCGATTGAGCTGGAAGCCGAGCTCGTACATGTAGATGTTGGGGACGAGCGTCGCATTGCCCGGGCCGCCGCGCGTCATGGTGAAGATCAGGTCGAAGCTCTTGATCGAGGCGATGACGGTGAGCAGCAGCACGACGCGGATTTCGGGCAGCAACTGCGGCAGCGTCACGTACCAGAAGCTCTGCCAGCCATGGGCGCCATCGGTGCGCGCCGCATCGTAGAGCGAGGGGTCGATGCGCTGCATGCCCGACAGAAACACCACCATGCAGAAGCCGAAGAAGTACCAGACGGCGACCGCGCCGACGGCGGGCAGCACGAAGTTGAAATCGCCCAGCCACGGCAATGCCAGCTTGCCGAGGCCGACGGCCTTGAGGATCTGGTTGAAGGGACCAAAGGCCGGGTTGTAGAGCCACTGGAAGATGATGCCGAGGACGGCGGTCGGCATGATGTAGGGCAGGAAGAACAGGGTGCGCAGCACCAGGCGCTCGCGCTTGCCGATGACGCTGATGATGGCCGCGAGGGCGATACCGATGGCGAGCGGGAGCACGCAGTAGAACAGCAGGAACTCGGCGTTGTTGCGCAAGGCGATATAGAACTGTCCGTCCGAAAACAGGTCGATGTAGTTCTTGAGGCCGAGGAAGACCGGGGTTGCAAGGCCGTTCCACTCGGTCAGGCTGAGGCCCACGGCCGCGAGAATCGGAAAGAACACGAACAGCGCGTAGATGACGAGGCCCGGCAGCACGTAGAGCAGATTGCCCTTGCCCATGCGGTCGAGCACTGAGGCTGGTTCGGGCGATCCGCCAGCGGCCCGTCGGGTCGCTGCGCCGGCTGGCCGGGCGCGATCGAGGCTCTGTTCAGTGATGGCCATTGCTGCCGGACCCTTCGTGGAA
>JANXSI010000143.1 GCA_025352765.1 Devosia sp.
GCCGGCGACCATGCGCAGGATCGTGGTCTTGCCGCAGCCCGAGGGGCCCAGCAGCGTGATGAATTCGCCCTTGTTAAAGCTGAGGTTTACACCCTTGACGACAGTGTTGCCGCTGAACGTCTTGACCAGGTTCTCGATGCGTAGGAATTCTTCGGTCATGGCTTAGTCCGTGCGTGCCGCGGTGCGGGGGGCGAAGCGGGCAAGCAACTGGATCATGCCCATCGCGCCCCAGGTGATGACAAACGAAATGACCGCCAGCGCCGCCGGCTCGTAGGCGCGGTTGGCACCGACGTTCTGCATATAGACGCCGAAGGCGGGGCGGTTAAGGAGGCTCGCGATCGTGAACTCACCGATGACGATGGCCAGCGTCAGGAAGGCGCCCGACAGGACTGCCACGATGATGTTGGGAAAGATCACCCGCATCAGAATGGTGAAGGTGTTGGCGCCCAGGATGTTCGCCGCCTCGGTGAGGGTCTGCACGTCGATGGTGCGAAGGCCCGTGTCGACGGCCCGGTACATGTAGGGCAGGGCGAGGGCCACATAGGCGAGCGTCAGCAGGATGTTGGTGCCGACGACGCTGTTGGTCAGCGGCAGCGGCGAGGAGGAGTTGTACATCCGGATGTAGCCGAACACCAAGATGATGGGCGGGATGATCAGTGGCAGCAGCGTCACGAATTCGATGATCGGCCTGAGCTGCGGGGCGCGCAGGCGGACGAAGTACGCGGCCGGCACGACAATCAGCAGCCCGACGATGATGGTCGCGACACCCACGATCAGCGAGTAGCCGAAGGTGTTCTGGAAAGCCGGCGCCTGCAGCACGTTGGTATAGGCATCAAGGCTCAGTGTGTCGCGGCGGATGCTCAGCGAGAATTGCACCGTCGCCAGGAGCGGCACGAGGAAATAGGCCGCGCCGAGACCGAAGATGATCCAGGACCAGAGCTTTGCGTGCTTCATTTGAGCCAGCGCTCCGCGCGGGTCCGGATCACCAGGTAGATGACGTTGGTGACGGCGGAGATGACGATCATGCCGAGCGCCAAGGCTGCGCCAAGTCCGGGGTTGTTGAGCACGTCGCCGCGAATCTGCGCGTAGAGCACGATCGGCACGATGTTGAGCGACGAGCCGGTGAGCGCGTAAGCGGTGGCGATGGCGCCGAAGGCGTTGGCGAACAGCAGCGAGATCGTGCCGAGCAGATTGGGCCAGAGAATCGGCATGCCGATGTACCGCCAGAACTGCCAGGGGCTCGCGCCGAGCGTCGCGGCGGCCTCGTTCCATTCCTTCTTCAGCCCGTCGATGGCCGGCGCGATGATCAGGATCATCAGCGGGATCTGGAAATAGCAGTAGGTCACCGTCAGGCCCCAGAAACTGAGGATGTTGAAGCCGGCGCGGTACATATCGAAGCCGAACACGGTCTTCAGAATGACCGTGACGAGGCCGAGCCGGCCCAGCGTCGAGAGGAATGCGAAGGCCAGCGGGATGCCGGCGAAATTTGAGGCGACGCCCGAAAAGGTCATGACCGTCGAGCGGATCGCGGGGGGCAGCTTGCCCCGGATGATGGCGAGCGCGATCAGCAGTCCGAACACGGAACCGAGAACGGCAGATGCGGCTGAGATACGGATCGAGATCCAGAAGGAGCTGACGATCTGCGGCGTGCCGAGATCGACAATGTTCTGCAGCGTGAAGCTGCCGTCTTTGGCAACGAAGGCGCCGACGACCAGATAGAGCGTCGGGACGATCAGGAAGAGCGCGGCAAAGATCAGGAAGGGCGCAACGCCCAGATAGTCACCCCAGCGCACGCCAGAGAGGAAGCGGGGGCGAGACGGGGCTGCCCCGGCCGAAGCCGGGGCAGCAGAGTTCGAAACAAGAGTGTCCGTATTACTGGACATTTGCCGCGACGACCGTATCCCACTGCTTGGTGATGACGTCCTTGGCAGCGGCCTGTTCGTCCAGCGTCGGGAACACGGCCTTGGCGTAGAGCGCCGGGTCGGGCAGCTTGGCCAGCAGATCGGCCGGGATGGCATTCTTGGCGGCGAGGTCGTTGAAGCGGATCGGGTGGCAATAGCCAGCCAGCCAGCCGAGCTGACCTTCGTCGGAATAGAGGTATTCCATCCAGAGCTTGGCAGCGTTCAGGTGCGGAGCGTAGGCCGAGATCGCCTGAATGTAGACGCCGGCGACGACGGCGTCGGTCGGCACGATCACTTCGGCCTTCGGATTGCCGGCAAAGCCGTCCTTCCAGGCGAGAGCGTTGTAGTCCCAGGCGGCGACGATCGGGGTCGTGCCCTGCGCCACCGGCGCGGCCTTGCCGATCACGGGCACGAAATTGCCCGCCTTGTTAAGGTCGGCGAAGAATTTCAGGCCAGCGGTACCGGCGTCGGCACCCGGCTTGGCACCGGTCGAGATACCGGCGGCGGAGACGGCCGAGATGGCCTGGTTGGCGGCACGCGGATCACCAGCGAGCGCGAACTGGTTGGCGTATTCCGGCTTCATCAGGTCGGCCCAGCTCTTGGGGGCGTTCTTGACGATGTCGCTGTTCACGAGGAACGAGAGCACGCCGTAGTAGTCGCCGTACCAGAAGCCGTCGGCATCCTTGGCCGAGTCCGGGATCGAGTCCCAGGTCGAGACCTTGTAGGCCTGGATCAGGCCATCGGCCTTGGACGAGGGGCCGAAGCTCAGGCCGACGTCGATGACGTCGGGCGCCTGCGGGCCAGTGTTGCCCTTGTTCGCCTTGATGGCTTCGATTTCGTCGCCCGAGCCGGCGTCGGGGTTCAGTTCGTTGACGGTGATGCCGGGATACTTGGCCTTGAAGCCGTCGATCACGGCGCCATAGCCGCACCAGTCGTGCGGCAGGGCGATGACGGTCAGCTGGCCTTCGGTCTTGGCGGCAGCGTACAGCGCGTCAAGATCGGTCGCGGCAAAGCTGGCGACGGTGCTGCCGAGCAGGGCGGCGACCGACACGGAAGCGGTCAGCGCGGATTTGAAGTTCATATGCGTCTCCCTTGGGATTGAGGCTTCTTGAGCTCGAGGCGAAGGTTGAAAAGCCGCGGCTGAACTAGGGCGAGCAGATGACAGCTGCATGACAGCCGTCGATGTCCCCCCAAATGACGTCAAACGCGCGGCTGCCGGGGTCACACTGGGCCGGCTACCCATCGCCTCCTGAGCAATTGTGACAATTGTGACAGTGCCTGTTTTGCGCAGAGGAGTCGAGACGGGGGCAGCAGGAGTGGGTTCGAGACGGTCGGGATGCTTAGGGCGCGCGTGAGCGCAGCGTCAATGTAGAGGCACATTGGGGCTGCAGGGCGCCTTGGGCCGGTCAGTTTGCCAGCTCGCATCGGTGTCTGCGGCATCGCCGCCGCATGTGTCTGCAAAGGTTAAGGGCCGTCCGGATGCTCTCCTCAGGCATCCGGACGGCAAGCCTGCTCAGCGCTTGGCCAGCTCGTCGCGAATCTGCGTCAAGAGCACCACTTCGGTGGACGGAGCCGCCGGCGCGGCGGGCTTTGCGGCCTCTTTCTTCTTGAGCGAGTTGATGCCCTTGACCACCATGAACAGCACGAACGCCACGATCAGGAATTTGACGCAGGCGTTGATGAACAGACCGATGTTCAGGGTTGCGACGCCAGCATCTTTAGCCTGGGCCAAAGATGTCACCGGAATGTTCTTGGGATTGGAAAGCACCACGAACAGGTTAGAAAAGTCGATGCCGTTGAGGATCAGACCAATCACCGGCATGAACACGTCGTCGACCAGCGACGAAACGATGGCACCGAACGCGGCACCGATGATCACGCCGATGGCGAGATCGACCATATTTCCCTTGATTGCAAAATCCCGGAATTCTTTCAGCACGATAACGCTCCCTTGCTGTGCGCCCCCGAAACGTGTCGACCTCTCGTGCCAACGACGTTCTACAAGTCTATTGGGTAAAGTTCTGGAGTGGAAGGAATAATCTGCCGCTCTCGACAGATTTGGGAGCGGCAGCCGGCTCAGACGTTGAAGATTAGAGTCATTCCAGTCTCGGTCGATCTTTCTTGATAACGTCACTCAGCTTTGTTAGGGCGCCCCTCATTGGTCCGTTACGATGAGTTTTTAGCGATGAATATCTTACGATTTGGAATGCTGTTCGGCCTATGCGCATTGGCGCTCCCGGTCGTCGCCGCAGAGCCTTCCCCGGACGCGATCCTGGGGACCTATGCCGACATCGCGCTGGCCGAATATACCGATGCGCTCAGCGGTGCGCAGCAGCTCGAGCAAACGATTGATGCTTTTCTCGCCGCGCCGACCGACGCGACCCTGAGCGCCGCGCGCGGCGCCTATGTGGCGGCGCGTATTCCGTACCAGCAAACCGAGGCCTACCGCTTTGGCAACCCAATCGTCGACGACTGGGAAGGCCGCGTCAACGCGTGGCCGCTCGATGAGGGGCTGATCGACTATGTCGACGCCTCCTACGGGACCGAGAGCGACGAGAACGGGCTCTACACGGCCAATGTCATCGCCAATCCGAAGATCGTCATCGACGGCAAGGATGTCGACGCCAGCAAGCTGACGCCGGAATTCCTCGCCGGGACATTGCAGGAGGCCGGTGGCATCGAGGCCAATGTGGCGACGGGATACCACGCCATCGAATTCCTGCTCTGGGGGCAGGACACGCACGGCACCGGTCCGGGCGCCGGCGAGCGACCGGCCACCGACTATGATCTCAAGGCCTGCAGCAACGGCAATTGCGACCGCCGGGCCGAATACCTGAAATCGGCGACGACACTGCTGGTGTCCGACCTCAAGGAGATGGTCGGCAACTGGGGCGCCGACGGCAAGGCGCGCCTGGCCCTCAAGGAACTGGGTGTCGGCGCTATCCCGACCGGGATGGGCTCGCTCA
>JANXSI010000167.1 GCA_025352765.1 Devosia sp.
TCGTCGACCTGCAAGCCGCCATCAACCGCTTCGTCACCGAGACCAATGCAAACCCAAAGCCCTTCACCTGGACCGCCGACCCAGACCGCATCATCGCCGCCGTCAGACGAGGGCACCAAGTGTTAGATTCCATCCACTAGCGTCGATCCGCTGCCGCCGGGTGAGCTCCTGCAGGTCTTCCTGCCATTTGCCGGCCTGACCTACATCCTCAGCACCGTGCCTGCGCTGGCGATCGGATTTCTCGCGGGCTGGCTGCGCCGGGGCGAGGAGTCCCGCTATCGCATTGTGATCCCAGTTCTCGTTGCGGTTGTGCTTGTTCCGGTGTTTATCGCCGAAGTGGTGCTCGCCCCCTCGGGGGCGGTTCCGCCGTCCGGTTTCTTGCTCAATCTCGCAACGGCCGGAGGCATCGCGGCCCTCATCGCTGGCGGCGTCAGTGAGTTCGCGCGATAGCGCTGCCCGGACATGCAACGAAATTGCCTTGCTCAAGCTCGCGCCTTGCTTCGCAGGTACTCTGGCCGCTTCCTCCGGGCCAACGAGGTCGACGATTTCGAGGGCATCGCTTCTGTACTGCTTCGCGAAGATCGCTCAGCGGTTCAAGTCCTCGCTCAAGACATCTCCTTAACCGCTGCTCGCCCCGCCAAGGTCACACCTCGGTGCCGATTCACTTCGACTGTCGCGTTCAACCCAAAAGGGGGTGCTCTCCACTCCACCAAACGGTGGACGCGCGCGCCTCAACCCAATGGTACGACAGACCTACTGTGTGGAGGTACCTCAATGCGCCTACTCAAGTTCATACAGACTTCGTTAGCAGCCGCCGTTCTAGCGACCGCTGCATCGACCGCGCCGGGCATAGCTGCGCCCCACGACGTCGGCATCCATGGTGGGGCCGGTGGAGGAGAGTTCCGCACCGAGTGTCGACCGTTTGACTTCATCGCTGGCATCGATGCAGAGGTTAAGGACGGCGTCGTCATCTCGGTAGCGCCAATCTGTGGTGACACGTCACCAGGCGGGCCCGGTGGGACTTATGGAAGCCCCTGGGCAGGTGTTCCAGATGTTGAAGGGGCGGAACGGCATCAAGTTGCCTGCGAGCCCGGCGGCGTTCTAACTGGTTTGGACGTCTCGATGAACGCGACTCCCCTTGTTAGCCGGCTGGGGTTCACGTGTTGGATGCCCGACAGCCAAGTTTTAAACGACCATATCAAGGATTTTGGGGGCGAGGAGGCAAGCAGCAAGCAGATCACTTGCCCTGGGGGAGAGTATGGCACAGGCATCTTCGGTCGTGCCGGAACGGCTATCGACGCCCTTGGCCTGATTTGCACGCCTATCGCTGAACTCGTGCGCCCCGGCGCGCCAACCCCTCCCGACCCGACCCCTCCTCCGCAAGGCAAGACGACGGTCGTCAAACTCGATGTCGATCTTTACGACGACGCGGGCAACAAGAAAAAGACAGCCGACGGCGCGCCGATCGTGGTCCCCGCGGGTACGACTGTTGTCGTTGGCGACTGCAACGAAGCCGGGATGTGTCACATCTCGGGTGGTGGCTACGAGGGGCGCGTCTACGACGGCCTAGACTACGACACGCTATGAGGTTTTGGAGCTCGGCGGAACCGCCGAGCTCCGGCATCACGCGCTTTTGCGGAGGACCCCGAGCTAGCACGCGAAGAGAACGGGACGGGGCAGCTGTTGGTCATCTCGCTGCGGTAGGATTTGTAGCCGTGGTAGGTGTGAGCTGCGAACCAAATTTGTTGGACCTGATAGCCGGCTTCTGAAACCCCACTGGGCTATGACAAGCTAATGTACTCGCCCCTGCTCCTGCGGACCAAATGAGCTGGAGGTGATCAAGGCAAACTGCATCTGGCGCGTTTTGCGCGCCAGGACGACCAACATCGCTCAGCGTCCTAAAGCGTTCCCAGGGACATGGCCCGGGCGAGCTCTACCACTCCGGCGCGAGTGTGCTTGCCGAGCTTATCGAAAAGCCGCAGTGTGTGAGTCTTAACCGTACTGGGAGCGACCCCGAGAGCCTCGGCAATGCTGCGTTCAGACAGCCCGCTGACAAGCAGCTCAAGCACCCGCACCTCGGCAGGTCTGAGCCCATAAAGTAACTTGATGGCCTCTGCCGGCAAGTTCAGCGGCGCGTCGGGTTCCGCGACGAAGACCGCGGCGACAGCCTGCCAACTGGTGCGGGCACCCTGGGGCCGCAGGGGCAGCACATGTAGCACCGCGCTGCTTCCATCACGACGGCGTACCGCGATGCCATTTCCTGCCTGCCCTAATTTGGCACCGTCGCCGGCTGCGGCATCGACGGTCGCTTCAAGTTGCCCCCCCGCTACCTGACCGGGCACGTGGAGCTTTCCACCCATCAGCGCGATTGGATCGCTATCGTGCAAGAGCCGCTCGGCCTTGGCGTTGGCGTAGACGATGCCCATCAAGCGATCCACCAGCACCACAGCAGATCCGAGCACGGAGAGTGCCGCCTCGAACGAGGCTGCAGTCTGCGCCTGCTTCTCCAGCAGTCCGCTGATAATCACCGCGCGCCGCAAATGCGGGGCGAGAACTCTTGCGGCTTCAATCTGCGCGTCGCTGATCGGCGGCATGGATTTCTGCAGGCCCATGCCGAGCGTCGCGATCATCGAGGGGCTTCGCTCGACAATGATGACCATCTGGTCCACTAGCCCTTGGGGCACTGCCCATTCGTCGTAATAGCGGTTGCCGGTCCAATGGGACACACCGGTAAACCTTGTCAGCACCGCCGGCTCTTCAATTGGAACGCGGCTGACCACCGCGGCGCCGCCCCACAAATCGAGTATTTCTCGACCATAGTTCGGGGCCAACTTGACGAAACGCTCGGGCACGTTGCTGGACGCCTCGATGATCGATTGCCCACTTGGAAGAGCGTTGACGCCAATCATCGCGTTGGAGAGCTCCAGATGGCGGCGGATGCGATCAATAGCATCGCTCCAGCGATCCGGCTCGATCACCGCATCATAGATATGGCCGATCAGGTCGGTCGTAGCTCGGGCCGAAGTGTCCAAGGCGAAAATCCCTGCACGTTGCCGATGGGCGTGGAGCACGCCCACCAACACTCTCGCAGGATCAAAGTGCCAAATCAATCAAGCGGACAGGCGCGGGCGGCCGAAGACTTCGCGTACGCAGCCGGTTCAAGGAGCGAAGTTGCCGTTCCTAGCACATCCGCGGTACGCTGAACTTGTAGCAGCCCTCCCATCGTCCTTGGACTCACGGTCGTTGACGCATCGATATGCTCAAGGGAGCGCACCACCTCCCCGCGGGCTAATCGTAGCCAGTTTTGGCCTCGTTTGCTGGGCGCGGGCCTTTGCTTGGGAGCCGTAATACCAACATGTTGGCATCGACACGTCGTCCACCATTCGATGGACGACCTAACGCTTCTCCTCGTGTCACCTCTCGACAGGGCAGACCTAATCGCGCCCACCGTCCACGGAGGCTCGCATGCGAAATGGATTGCTTCAGGAAGCAACACGTCGTCTGACCGTTTTGGGGCATTCTGCTTTTCCCCAAATCGCCGCCGCAAGCCCAATGAACGGCGCTGGCTTCTTTCAGGGGCATTGGGACACAGTCACCTCGCTGAGCGAGCAATTCTTACTAAAATTAGTCCCGTTCCAAATTGCCGATGGGCCGGTGGTCTCGGGCCGTTTCGATAACCACGATCCCTACCACAGCGGCATTCTGCGAGGAAGCGTGAGTGCCGATGGCGAGCATCTGCATTTTGACCTGAGCCAGCCAAGGCTGGAAATAGTGGGAAAGGGTCGTCTTGCGCTCTCCGATGACGGAAGAACGATTACGGGCTACGTCGATGTTCGAGGTGCCAACCGCAGCGCGACGAGAGTCGCATGGCGAGGGACTCGACGCTAGCTAACGGAAAGCCGGCTGGCAGTCCGTCGTCAGATCATCTCGGCGCTTTTATAGGCCTAAATTGGTGGGATGTCTTGTCGGGTCCCGCAACGCAAAAGTAGCAGGCCTTCAGGGCCTGCGAACCTGTCTAGAATAGACGACAAATAGATTGATTTCGGTACGGACGCCTCGGCTGGGGATCGTGTCCCAACACGTGGTGTAGCTGAGGCTGTGCCTCGACGCTTTCCGGCATGGGCCGGGTTGGTCAGCGTGCGGGAACTGCCGGCAAGCTGACGAGAGGATCATCGCTCAACTGTGCGACGGATTCCAGGAAGAACAGAGAGCTCTCGTCGCTAGGCTGGATGCAATAGGCGCAAAAACACTCCAGCTCGAGCAGCCACTCGCCGCAGTCGAACGAGACGCCAAACATCTGGTCGCTTTGCGCTTCCGCGATGTGATAGCGGGAGCGCTTGTAGTTGCTATGCGCGAAGTTGCACCTGTTGTACGTCGGCCTGTCGAAATCGATGTCGGTGTCCGCTATCGAGAGATAGCAGCGCGCTCATTCGGCAAAAAGATTATTCGCTGAGCCCGACTTCGACGGTGCCGCCGCCACATGGGAAAAGCCCGGTTGGGTAAAATCCGGTGACTTGGTGTTGAGCAACATAAAGGCTTGGGAGGGCGCCATTGCTGTGGCGACTGACCTGCACGACGGCTATATCGCCTCTCACCGCTACATCACTTGCGTTCCCGACCCGGCACGCGTAACCGCTGACTTTCTAGCCTACTACCTTCTGAGCCAGGACGGTTTGGAGAAAGTCCGTACGGCGTCGCCGGGCACTGCTGATCGAAACCGGACCCTTAGTCTGACGAACCTCGGTAAGATCGAAGTCCCAGTCCCTCAGTTGCCCGTGCAGCAGTCATTTAATCGTCTCCAAGCCGAGGTCACCGCGCTCAAGATTGAGCACGGCGCAATCCGCGCGGCAAACGCCGCACTATTGCCAGCAACGCTAGAACGAACTTTCGGATCGGGCTAAAGCCCAAACAGCCCGCGCGGCCACTTCCAGAAACGAACAGACGGTTCTCCGGCGAGACCACCGTGACCGAAGCGCTGTCTCGCCCCGAGTCAATATCTCGACGCCAAGAAAGTAGTCGGATCGAAGGCGTAGGCCATCGCATCTAACGCGACCGCGCCCGCAAGCGTGACAGGGAGTCCTTACTTTCCATCCATGTAAATAGCAGCAGAATTTCTGCGGACTGACGTTAGAGACTGGCTATGTACATTTGACAGCGCCGATCTGGATGGCCGCCCCTCGAGCCAAGCACATGTTGATCCGCCGGCATCAACTGGGCAAAGAATGCGCAGGACCGCAGGGCGCCCAAAAAATGACCAACCCGCCGTTTTTCTCCTCGAATGCCCCCTTGTCCTTGATCGAAAGACGCTGAAAAACGGGGATTCCAATCTGGCATGCCCCTTGCATAGATATGTGCGAGCTAGCCGCTAGGGATCCAGCCCTCCACGAAGGCGCACAGGACCGAGAGCGACTGTTGGTGCAGGAGAAATCTGCACCAATGCACGGCGGGATAAAAACCCGGGAGATCTCAAACCAAGCGCGGCCTTCTCGGGTGCGCTTCGAAGGGAGATTGTGTGTGCTTGAGCAAGCTCTTTCCGATGGCGTTTCACACCCGTCCTGCCGCTGCCGCGGACTGACAGCAACGCTGTCATCCCAATGCTAGAGGAAGGACCACACATGACGGTTCACACGCCTATCGCGCCCGGCCCGAACGTGCCGAAACTCCGGCTCGCGGCGCTCTCGCACCAGTTCACTAGCAAGAACGCCGTTCCGGTCGAAGCGATCTCCAATATCTCGCTTGATGTCGCTCCGGGCTCGTTCGTCAGCCTCATCGGACAATCGGGTTGCGGCAAGTCAACGCTGTTCAACATCCTCGCCGGGCTGCTCACGCCAAGTTCGGGACGCGTACTTCTCGACGACATGGACATTACCGGACGGGCGGGCCTGGTCTCATACATGCTGCAGAAAGACCTGCTGCTGCCGTGGCGGACCGTCCTCGACAACGTCATCTACGGGCTCAAGATCCAGGGCATGGATCGGCGCGAGGCGCGCGACGTTGCTGAGCCGTTGATGGACCGCTATGGACTGGGCAAATTCAAGAAGCACTATCCGAACAGCCTCTCTGTTCCTGACCAGGGCCGGCGTCCTCGTAAGTCCCGGCTATCAGTTCGGGGAGGGGTGCGACGCCTTCTTCCGGGTTTGTTACGCTCGCGATGAGGCAGTCTGGTCAGATGCCCTTGATCGAATGATTGATGCACTCGACATCGAGGCGCGGCAGCGCGGGCTGGCGTAATGAAGCGGATTGTCGATACTGCCTTAGCGCCGCCCCCTGCAGGCGCATATGCGCAGGCCGTGGAGGCCTCCGGCACCTTCTTGTACATCTCAGGTCAGACGGCTCGCCTACCCGACGGCACACGCCTTACGGATCGGCCATTCGAGGAGCAAGCCAGGCAAGTAATGGACAATGTGCAAGCCGTGGCAAAAGCAGCTGGTTACGATCTTGCCTCCCAGTGCGTCCAGGTCACCGCCTACCTTCGAAATCTCGAGGACCGCGACGCCTTCGACCGGGTCATGGCCGAGTACACGTACCAGTCACCGCCCGCTCGTGCATTGGTCCAGTCGAACCTTGTCGGAACGGACCTACAGGTTCAAGCCGTCCTCGCCCGGTAGGCAAGCTTGGTTTTTTAACTTTAGGTTTATGCACCCATAGACCCACGTGCTCTGCGGTGGGCCCGCAATTCCTTGCGTGCAGTCAAGTAACGCGGCGCCAGGCGATGAACAGGTGACAGGTCCTTTGAGCGGGGCAACCAGAAACTCAATGAAGTCAGCCGACGACATCTCGCCGGTTCCCATCACAAACTCGCGGTGACGAACCTTCCCGAGGCCCGAAACATGGCCGTCGATCTTGACGTTGTAAGGTGGGTCACTGAGCATCGCCGCTGCATGTTCAGC
>JANXSI010000169.1 GCA_025352765.1 Devosia sp.
GATTTCATCATCGACTCGGGCCGGCTGAACACGGCGCGTCCCGATGTCTTCGAAAAGAACCCGCTGAGCCTGATCAAGAGCTTCCTCGTTGCCGGACGCAACGATCTGCTGTTCCACCCGGACGCCATCAAGCAGATCGCCCGCTCGCTGCGGCTGATCAACGCCGACGTGCGGAACGACGCCAAGGCCAACGAGTGGTTCCTCGAGATCCTGACCAGCCCGCGCACGGTCGAGCGGATCCTGAGGCAAATGAACGAGAGCGGCGTTCTAGGCAAGTTCGTGCCGGAGTTCGGCAAGATCGTCGCCCTGATGCAGTTCAACATGTACCACCACTACACGGTCGACGAGCATCTGATCCGCGCCGTCGGCGTAATGGCCGAAATCGCCAATGGCGGGCTGCGGCAGGAGTTGCCGCTCACCCATGAGCTGCTGCCCTCGCTCAACGACACGCGGCTGCTCTATGTGGCGCTGTTCCTCCACGACATCGCCAAGGGACGACCGGAGGACCACTCGATCGCCGGTGCCCGCATCGCCCGGAAATTCTGTCCGCGGCTGGGGCTCGACGCCGCCGAGACCGATACCGTCGCCTGGCTGATCCAGTACCACCTGACGATGAGCGAAGTGGCGCAGGCCCGCGACCTGCAGGACCCCGAGACCGCCCGCTCCTTCGCCGATATCGTGCAATCGCCGCAGCGGCTGGCCCTGCTGATGATCCTGACCGCCTGCGACATCCGCGCCGTCGGTCCGGGGGTGTGGACCGGCTGGAAGGGCTCGCTGCTCCGCTCGCTCTACTACGCCACCGAACCGCTGCTGTCGGGCGGCCATTCGCGCGTCACCCAGTCCGATCGCATCGCGGCCGCCAAGAACGATCTTGCCAAGGCGCTTGCTGCCTGGCCGAAGCCCGAGCTCGAGACCTATACGGCGCGGCACTACAACCACTACTGGCTGCGCGCCGAACTCGAGCTCCAGCTCGAGCACGCCAAGATGATCCGCAATGCCGACAGTGCGCATCAGAGCTTTGCCGGCTCGATCCGGGTGCAGGCGTTCGAGGGCATCACTGAAGTCTCGTTCTATACGCCTGACCATCCGCGACTTCTGTCGCTGATCGCCGGTGCTTGCACGATGTGCGAAGCCTCGATCATCGGCGCGCAGATCTTTTCGACGCGCGACGGGCAGGCGCTCGACACCTTCCGGCTGCGCCGTGCCTTCACGTCGGACGAAGACGAAAAGGTCCGCGCCAACCGCATCATCGAGACGGTCAAGCAGTTGCTCCAGGGCAAGCGGCAGATCCTCATCGACCTCGGGAAGGAAAGCCGGCACAACCGGCGGATCAAGCCGTTCTTCCTGCCGGCCTCGGTCGAGGTCTCCAATACGCTGTCGGAGAAATTCACCGTCATCGAGGCGGCCGGGCTCGACCGCACGGGCCTCCTCCACCAGCTGACCCGCGCCATCTCCGACCTCAACCTCACCATCGGGTCAGCGCATATCGGCACCTATGGCGAAAAGGCCGTCGACGTCTTCTATGTGACCGATCTCACCGGCCACAAGATCGAGGCCAAGAGCCGCCAGCGTGCCATCCGCGACACGCTGCTGGCGGTGTTCCAGCCGCCTCCGGCGGTGGCCGAAGAGAAGGCGCCGAAAGTGGCCAATGGGTAGACCCGCGGCGTGGGGTCTCCCCCTCCCCATCCCTCCCCACAAGGGGGAGGGTGGCCGACAGTGGGTGTGGTCGGACCACGCCCCGTTCACTGCACGGCACCTCCCCCCATGTGGGGGAGGTTGGGAGGGGGGATACGACTCCTCCGGCCAGCCATGAGCCTCTACCGCAATTTCCTCAATGTCGGGATCATGACCACCGGCAGCCGCATTCTCGGCTTCGTGCGCGACGCGCTGGTCGCGGCGGTGCTGGGCACCGGGCCGGCCGCCGACGCCTATCTCGCGGCGTTCCGCTTCCCCAACCTGTTCCGCCGGCTGTTTGCCGAAGGCGCCTTCAACACGGCGTTCATTCCGCTGTTTTCGAAAGCCCTCGAGCAGGAGGGCGTCGAGCCGGCGCGGATGTGGGCCGCCCGCATCATGAGCTGGCTGGTCGCCGCCGTGACCATCGTCACCGTGCTGGTCGAGATCTTCATGCCCTGGGTGCTGGCGCCGTTCGTTCCGGGGTTTCTCAGCGATCCGGCGAAATACGACCTCACGGTGCTGCTGACGCGGATCTGTTTCCCCTATCTCATGTGCATGTCGCTGATGGCGGCCTATGCGGCGATCCTCAATGGGCTCGGCAAATTCAGCGCCGCCGCATTCGCGCCGATCCTTCTCAACATCGTGATGATCGCCTTCATGGCGCCGCTGGTGCTGTGGCCCAACACGGACGTGCAGACCGCGATCTGGATTGCCATCGGCACCATCGCGGGCGGCGTCGCGCAGCTGGCGCTGGTCTATGGGGCGATCCGGCGGTCGGGCTTCGTGCCGCGGCTCCACTGGCCGCATTTCGATGCGGAAGTGCGCCGCTTCTGGATCCTCGCCATCCCGGCGGTGATCGCGGGCGGCATCACGCAGGTCAACATTTTCGTCGGCACGATCATCGCCTCATCGGCCGATAGCGCCATCGCCTACCTCTATTACGCCGACCGGCTGTACCAGCTGCCGCTCGGGATCATCGGCATCGCCGTGGGCACGGTGCTCTTGCCCGAGCTCAGCCGCCACCTCAAGGGTGGCCGCGACAAGGAGGCCGCTGCCAGCCAGAACCAGGCGCTGCAGATCTCGATGCTGCTGTCGATGCCGGCGGCGACTGCGCTGATCGCGCTCGCGGTTCCGATCGTCTCAGTGCTGTTCCAGCGCGGCGCCTTCAATGCCACCGATTCCTACGAGACGGCGCAGACGCTGATCTGGTTCTCGGCGGGGTTGCCGGCCTATGTGCTGATCCGCGTACTGCAGCCGGGCTTTTTCGCCCGTGAGGACACGAAAACCCCGACGGTTTTTGCCGGCATCTCGGTGCTGATCAACATCGTGCTGTCGCTGGCGCTGTTCCCGGTGTTCCGGCATGTCGGTATCGCGATCGCGACCAGCGTTGCCGCCTGGGCCAATGCGGTGCTCTTGGGCGTCTGGCTCGGCCGGCGCGGGCATTTCCGGCTGCCGGCCGAAGACTGGCGCCGGCACGGGCTGATCATTGCGTCCTCGATCGGCATGGCGCTGGTGCTGTGGGCGCTGGCGATCCCGCTTGCCCCCTACATGCTGGCAAGCGCGCCGCTGCTGCTGCAACTGGTGGTGCTGGGCGGGCTGATGACGCTGGGATTTGCGCTCTATTTCGCGGCGGTGCATTTTTCCGGCGCGCAGCCGCTGGGGCTGCTGCTCAGGCGGCTGAAGCGAAACGGATAACTGGACGATGACGAAGGCTCGTGTTGAACAGCTGATCAAGGCGACCAACGCCTTCGACGTCGACGCGGCGCTGGCCCTGTTTGCACCCCGTGCCGTGATCGAGGACGTCTCGGTGGGCGAGACATTCTCGGGCAAAGCGGGCGTGCGGCGCTATCTCGAGCAGTTCTTTGCCGGGTACCACACCGTCAGCACGGTGCTCTCGATCGAGAGCGCCGACGATCTGCACGCCGATGCCCACCTCGATTTCACCGGCGACTTCGGCCACGAAACAGGCTGGCTCAGGCTGACCTTCGATGCCGCCGGGCGGATCACGAGGATCGACGCCGACCTCGACCCGCGCTGAGGCCGAACTCCCCGACGAGCCGCGGCCCGGGTGCCATGTCTTGCCCTGTGCGGTCACGACGGGGTAGAGCCAGTTCAGAACATTGTCTGGATCTTCAATGGCCTTCACCCCGCGCGTCTTTTCCGGCACCCAGCCCTCGGGCGATCTGCACCTCGGCAACTATCTGGGCGCCATCAAGCGCTATGTCGAAATGCAGAAGACGCATGAGTGCATCTACTGCGTCGTCGACATGCATGCGATCACCGTCTGGCAGGACCCCGACAATTTGCGCCGGGCGACCCGCGAGGTGGCGGCCGCCTATGTGGCGGCGGGGGTCGATCCCAAGAAGAACATCGTCTTCAACCAGTCGCGCGTGCACCAGCACGCCGAGCTCGCCTGGGTGTTCAACTGCGTCGCCCGCATGGGCTGGATGAACCGCATGACGCAGTGGAAGGACAAGACCGCCGGCAAGAACGCCGAAGCCGAATCGCTCGGGCTGTTCGCCTATCCGTCGCTGATGGCGGCGGACATCCTCCTCTACAAGGCGACGCACGTGCCGGTCGGCGACGACCAGAAGCAGCATCTGGAGCTGACGCGCGACATCGCCGCCAAGTTCAACAACGACTACGCCCCCTCGCTCAAGGAGCAGGGGCTCGACGCCGACTTCTTCCCGATCACCGCGCCGGTGATTGCGGGGCCGGCGACGCGCGTCATGTCGCTCAAGGACGCCAGCAAGAAGATGAGCAAGTCCGACCCGGCCGAGGGCGCGCGCATCCTCCTGATGGACGACGCCGACGCTATCGCGAAAAAGATCAAGCGCGCGACCACCGATCCCGAACCGCTGCCGTCCGAGGAAAGAGGCCTCGAGGGCCGGCTCGAGGCGAACAATCTCGTCGGCATCTTTGCGGCGCTGAGCGAGACCTCGAAGGCCGCGGTACTGACGCAGTTCGGCGGCCAGGGCTGGGGCGCATTCAAGACGGCGCTGGCCGATCTCGCCGTCGCCAAGCTCGCGCCGATCGCCGCCGAAACGCGCCACCTCGTCGCCGACCCCGGCTCGATCGACGCCTTCATGGCCGACGGCGCCGCCCGCGCTTCCGAGATCGCCGAGCAGACGATGTCGGAGGTCCGGCGGATCGTCGGTTTCCTCGGTTAGGTTTCGCCGACAAACCCCGACTTGTTGAATCGAGTTTGCGGTGAAACAATGCCGCCCCATCACCAGGCGCGGGGCGGCAAATGGCTGAGCTCAATTATTCTCGCAAATTCCTCGTCCTCATCGACGAATCGCCCGAGTGCGACCGCGCGGTGAGCTTTGCCGCGCACCGGGTCAGGCGCACCGGCGGCACGGTGGTGTTGATGTCGGTGATCGACACCGAGGATTTCGCGCAGTTCATCGGCGTGGCCGACACCATGCGGGCCGAGGCCCGCGACGAGGCCGAGCGCAATCTCGACGCGCGGATCGCCCGGATCGCCGAGATCGGCCAGGTCCGCACCGAAACCGTGATCCGCGAGGGGCGGCCCGACGAGGCGATCGAGGCGGTGCTGGCGGGGGACCCCGGAATCGGCATCCTGGTGATCGCGGCGGGCGTCGGCGACAAGGGGCCGGGACCGCTGGTGACGCATTTTGCCGCCCACAACCGGCTGCACGTGCTGGTGACGATCGTTCCGGGGGCCATGACCGAAGACGAAATCATCGCCGCGGCGTGAGCCTTTCGCATGGCGCGGGAGTCGGTTTGGGCTTGCAACGGGCGGTTCGAAAAACTATTTTAGAACCATTCCAAAAGCGATTGGCGCCCCAGATGTTCATCCAGACCGAAGCGACCCCCAACCCGGCAACCCTCAAATTCCTGCCCGGCCGCGACGTTCTGGTGGGTGAACCGCGCGATTTCCGCAGTGCCGATGCCGCGGCGGTGTCGCCGCTCGCCTCCGGGCTGTTTTCGGTACCGGGCGTGACGGGCGTCTTCCTCGGCTCCGATTTCGTCTCGGTGAGTAAAGATTCGACCGACTGGAACCACATAAAGCCGGCGATCCTCGGTGTGATCATGGAGCATTTCCTCTCGGGCAAGCCCGTGATCGACGAGGGCAACACGGCCACCGCCGGCGAGGAATTTTATGAAGCGGCCGACAGCGAGACGGTCGAAGTGATCAAGGAGCTGATCTCGACCCGCGTCCGCCCGGCGGTCGCCATGGACGGCGGCGACATCACCTTCAAGGGTTTCCGCGACGGCACGGTGTACCTGCACATGCAGGGCGCCTGCTCCGGCTGCCCCTCCTCGACCGCGACGCTCAAATCCGGCATCGAGAACCTGCTGCGGCACTTCGTGCCCGGCGTCGAGGCCGTGGCGCAGGTCTGACGCAGACCCCTCTAGACGGCGGCTCCGGCGCCCTCCCCTTTTTGGAGAGGGGCGGACTTGGCTGCCAGCGCCGCGCCAAGGGCTAGCCTCGGACGGTCCAGCAGACTATCTCTCCTGAATGGGCATCTTCCTCGCCATCGATACGGCCGCGCCGCGGTTGCAGCTTGCGCTGCGGTTTGACACCGACGGCGTCGAGACGCTGGTCGAAGACATGGCGACCGGACAGGCCGAGCGGCTGTTTCCGGCGCTCGCCGAACTGCTCGGCCGCGGCGGCATAACCTACCAGGATCTGACCCGAATCGCGGTGACCACCGGGCCGGGCTCGTTCACCGGGCTCAGGATCGGGCTCAGCGCGGCGCGCGGCCTCGGGCTGGCGCTTGGCATTCCGGTGATCGGGGTGCCGTCGCTGCTGGCGCTATCGCTGGTGGCGCAGTGCGACGCGATCGCGGTGTTGCTCGATGCCCGCCGGGACGAGGCGTATTTCCAGACCTTTTCGGGGCCCGGCATTCCGATCGGTGCGCCGGCGCTGCTGGCCATGGACGAGGCGCGGCGGCGGGTGCCGCGCGGCGCCGACGTCTTCACCTCGCCCTTCGTCGACATCGCCGCCCTCGCCCGCTTCGCCGTCTCGCTCGATCCGCAAAGCTATCCGCCCGAGGCGGCCTATATCCGCGACGCCGATGCCAAGCCGCAGGAAAGATTCCGCGTCGCCAGAGTGCCGGAGACCGCGCCATGATGCTGCGCAGCTGGATGGCCCCGATGGGGCTCCACATCGAGCCGGCGCAGCCGCGCGATTCGGACGCAGCGGCAAAACTCCACGCGGCCAGCTTTTATCGCGGCTGGCCCAAGGAAGACATCGCCGCCTACATCATGGACACCGACACGCCAACGCTCGTCGTCTGCGACCAGAAGCGCAAGGTCGCGGGCTTTGCGATGCTGCGACTACTGGGCGACGACGTCGAGCTGATGACCATCGCGGTCGACCCGAAATATCGCGGCAAGGGGGTTGGCGCGGCGCTGATGCGGGCGTGCTTTGAGGATTTGCTGATGACGCCGTCCAAGCGCATGATTCTCGAAGTGGCGGCCGACAATCCAGCAGCGATCCGGCTCTACGAGAAGCTCGGCTTTACCAAGATCTCCGAGCGGAAGGGGTATTATGCACGGGCGGACGGCCAGCCGGCCACTGCCCTCGTCATGGCGCGGAGCCTCGATTAGCGCATGCTGAAACCGCCGCATCCAGAGACCCTCGAAGAGCAGTGTGCCAAAAAGGGCATGCGCATGACCGACCAACGACGCGTCATCGCCCAGGTGATGGAGGGCGCCGACGATCACCCCGACGTCGAGGAGCTCTACCGCCGCGCCTCGGCGATCGACGCGCGCATTTCGCTGTCGACGGTCTATCGCACGCTCAACCTGTTCGAGGAGGCGGGGCTCGTCACCAAGCACGATTTCCGCGACGGGCGAGCCCGGTTCGAGCCCATCCCCGACGAGCACCACGACCATCTGATCGATATCCGCACCGGCAAGGTGATCGAGTTCCGCAACGAGGAGATCGAAGCGATCCAGGACCTGATCGCCAAGCGGCTCGGCTACAGACTGGTCGACCACCGGCTCGAACTCTATGCGGTGCCGCTCAAGACCGAGGACGACAAGTGATTTTCAGAACACTGTTCTTCATCTTTGTCATGCTGCCACTGCTGATCGTTGGCATTCCGGTGCAGTTCGTCATCACCCGGCTCGGGTTGTACTGGGCCCTGCCCACCATGCTGTTCCACAAGGCAGGCTGCGTGTTCCTCGGCCTCAGGGTGCACACCATCGGTGCGCCAGCGCACGGCAAGCCGACACTGCTGCTCTCCAATCACATCTCGTGGACCGACATCATCGCGCTCGGCTCGGTGGCGGACGTCACTTTTGTTGCCAAGAAGGGCGTCCGCGAAACGTTCTTTGTCGGCTTCATGTCGTCGCTGCAGCGCACGGTGTTCGTCGACTACGAGCGCAAGGGCGATACCCTGAGGACGAATACCGAGATGGCCAAGCGGCTTGCCAGCAATGGCGCAGTGCTGCTGTTCGCCGAAGGGCATCGCGACCTCGGCTCGCATGTGCAGCCGTTCCGCTCGGCGCTGGTTGGCGCCGCTACGGCAGCGATGACCGACGGCGGGGCCAAGGACGTCGCCATCCAGCCCGTCACCATCGCCTACACCCATCTGCAGGGATTGCCCGTGTCGCGCAATGAGCGCAGCGGCATTTCGGGAGTCAACGCCCGCGGCCTGGGCTCCATCGTCAACGACCTGCTGCGCAGCGGCGTCAAGGACGTGACCATCGCCTTCGGCGCTCCGATCCCGATCGCCGCCGGCATGGACCGCAAGGTGGTCACCAAACTCGCCGAGACCCAGGTGCGGCGGACGCTGGTGGCGCTTAACCGGCACGAGAAGCTGCCCGGACTGACGACGTAGAGCGCCGTTTCAGCCCGGGCGGTTGATGGATCAGGCAGCGTGCAGTTCGACGTCGTGGGCGCGGGTGATGAGGTCCGAGTACGGACAGATGGTGTGGGCGAGCTGCATCACTTCATCGACTTCGGCAGCGGTCCAGCCCGGGGCGGTCGCGGTCAGCACCGGCACGATGGTGAAGCCGACATTGTCCTCGCGATCGGCAAAGCTCACGTCGCACTTGACCTCGGCGCCCTCGGGCAATTTCTTGCCGAGCTTCTTGGCGGCGCCGTTCATGGCCCCCAGGAAGCATGCGGCGTAGCCGATCGAGAACAGCTGCTCGGGATTGGTGCCCGGGCCGTCGTCGCCGCCCATTGCCTTGGGGACGGAGAGCTTGACGGCAACCTTGCCGTCATCGGTGCGGCCTTCGCCGGTACGGCCGCCGTGGGTGGCCGAACCGTGCGCAGTGTACAAAATCTTGGTCATAGGGATGTGCCTTGTTGTGGAGAAAAACCCAAGCAGCGGTCTCCTAGCCCGGATTTAGATTGTGCACAATAGAAATGTGTGCAATTGATTAGGGAAAGGGAGACGGAGGATGACGGTGTCGCTGAAGCTCGACGACCAGCTGTGTTTTTCGATCTATGCGGCCGGCCACGCTTTTACGCGGTTCTACAGGCCGCTGCTCGAGCCACTCGGCCTTACCTATCCGCAGTATCTGGTGCTGCTCACGCTTTGGGAGGCCGACGACTTGCCGCTCAAGTCCATCGGACAGCGGCTTGGCCTCGATTCGGGGACGCTGACGCCGCTGCTCAAGCGGATGGAGGACGCCGGTTTGCTGACGCGTACCCGCGCCCTGAGCGACGAGCGGCAGGTGATCGTGACGCTGACCACCGAGGGCAAGCGGCTCGAGGCGAAGGCGGCGGCATTTCCGGTACAGATCGGCAGCGCCGCGAGCTGCTCGGCGGCCGAACTGACGGCACTCAGAAAGCTGCTGTTCCGCTTGCGCGACGACCTCGAGGCGGCCGCCGCCTAGAATCACGGCAGGTGCAGCAGGCCCGCCGCCAAGAGGGTCAGCCCCAGCAGGTGAACCAGCGCGATGGCGATAGTGGTCCCCGCATAGCCCGGCTTGGCGGTCTTGTGGTGCAGCGCCGCCTGAGCCAGCAGCCCGCCAATGATGCCGAAGGCGAAGTCGATGGCGAGTAGCGTCGCCTCCGAAATGCGCCAGCCGTTGTTGCGGGCGGCACGCTTGTCGAGCCAGTAGCCCAGCGCGCTGATGCAGCCCACCACCGTGTAGAGCAGCAGCAGCCAGGCCGGGGCTCGATCGAGGCTCTCGGCGATGGTGATCAGCAGCGCCAGCACGGCGGCGGCCGAGATGCGCATGGCACGGGCAAGCTGCGCAGCGGAAACGGCGGCGGAAGTTCCGGGAACTTTACGCAGACTCTTGCGGGTGATCACGGCGCGAACGACCGCCGGCTGGCCATTGCGGCCCGGGCCACGCTCGATCGTCAATTCGTCGCCCAGAACCGGGCGGCGGTCGGGCCGGTCGAAGGCGCTGATGTGAATGAACAGCCGCTCGGTGCCGGCCAACACAAAGCCGAAGCCCTTGGCGTCGTCCCACACGACGAGTTCGCCCAATTCGGTGGTCATGGGCGGTCTTTCGGTAAGGGGCATGAGCCGCGCGGCGTTGTGGCGCCCCTGGCGCGTCGGGAATCGCCGATGTCGGATCGCAGAAGGGTCAAGAGGTCGTGCCGCTGCAAAGCAGCGCGCAGGTCTCGCCGGTCCTGAGCGCCGGAAACAGTCACGCCGGCCTGCCGGGTGTCCACAGGGACGCTTTGGCACTGACCCGCGGGCGAGAGCGCCGCGATATCAGTCGGCTGCGGCAGACTCAAGGCAATCAGCAGCACCCTTTGATATCTGCACCTTATGAGTTTATTCACGCCGCCGCGCGACACTGCGGTCGTCCCGAAGCGTCACTTTGGTGGGCGAAATGATCAATCGGTTGCTCATGGCCGCCTGTGTGGCGGCTCTGGTCGCGTGTTCCCCGGCCTTTGCCGACGACTGGGTCGTCATTAAGCTGCGCGGCGGCGTCGAGCAGCAGATCGAGGGCAATTGGGCCGAGCTCAAGCGGGGCGACGTGGTTTCGGACGACAGGCCGATCCGCACGCTGGCCGATGGACACGTCGATCTGCAGCGGGACCAGGAAGTGGTGACGATGGGCGCCAGCACCCAGATCCGCATTCACGACCAGACCGGGGCGCGCTTCACTACGGTCGAGCAATCCTCGGGCAGCGTCGAGGTCGATGCAGAAATCCGCAATGTCCAGCATTTCTCGGTCGAAACGCCGTACCTCGCTGCAGTCGTCAAGGGCACGCATTTCATCGTCACGGCCGCGCCGACCGGCGGGTCGGTCACGGTGTCGCGCGGCTTCGTCGCGGTTGTTTCCAAGGCGTCCCAGCACAGCACCACGGTCACCGTCGGGCAGACCGCCAGCGTCGACCCGCAATCGGACCTGACGGTTGCCGGAAGCGGCACCCTGCCGGCCATTCTTGGCGCCGACGGCCAGCCGGTGGCCGCGCTCTCACAGGGCGGCGGCGCAGGGCCGGGCGACAACAGCGGCACGGCAGCGGCCCTGCCCGCCGCGGCGGCGGGTGGCGGACCGGGCGCTGGCAGCGGGCCAGGCGGCAGTGCCGGCGGCGGATCGGGGTCGAACCCCGGTGGCGCGGCGGGCGGTGGCGGCTCGGCCGGTGGCTCGGGCGCCGGCACCGACAGCACGCGCGTGGCCGAGACCAAGCTCCCCAATTTCGGCTGGGAAGCGCATACCCCCGAACTTTCCGCCCCGGGCTTTTCGATCAAGGACTCGACCACGGCGGGCCTCGTCATGGGTGGCATCGGCATTCTGCTGGGCGTCCTCGCGGGGGGCCTTGCGGTGCTGTTCAAGAAGATCCTGAGCTGAGCAGCTCCCGGTGAGCGCCTGCCGCCTGCCGTCGCTCCCGCGCACGTGATCCGCTGGCCGGATTAACCGGCGATCGCCGACGTTGTTGCTGGTGGCCGACGCAAACGGCCAAGGAGAGCAGCGATGAC
>JANXSI010000171.1 GCA_025352765.1 Devosia sp.
CCTGCCGATGTTTTCGCCGCGGTCCTCCGTCGTCGCTCTCGACGGCGTCAGCCTCTCGATCCGCCAGGGCGAGTCGATGGCGCTGATCGGGCCGTCTGGATCGGGCAAGACGACGCTGGCCCGGATCATCGCCGGGCTCGAGCGTGCAACCTCGGGCGAGCTCGAGATCGATCACGCGGTCTATCACGGCACCGATCTGCCGCGCATCCAGCGCCGCGAAATCAGCCTGGTCTTCCCCGATCCGTCGCAGAGCTTCAATCCGGCGCTGACGGTCGGTGAATCGATTGCCGAGCCGCTGCAGCTCGAAAGCCAGCGGCTGATCGACGAGCTCAGCGAGCGTATGGTGGAGGCGGTCACCGGCGTGGGCCTGACGACCGATATCCTCGGCTGGCGGCCCGACGCCTTCAGCCTGCCCGAGCTGCAGCGCCTCGCGATCGCCCGGGCGCTGATCACCCGGCCGCGGCTGATCATCCTCGACGAACCGCTGGGCGCCCTCGATGTGGTCGGCCGCGGCGAGCTGCTGGTGATGCTCAACCGGCTGCGGGCCGATTTCGGCCTGACGTTCCTGGTCATCAGCCAGGACCTCGCCATGGTGCAGGTCGTCGCCGACCGCGTGCTGGTGATGGACAAGGGCAGGATCGTCGAGAGCGGCACCCCGGCGATGCTGTTCGACGGCCCGCAGCACGAGCTGACGCGCCAGCTCGCCGCCGCCGCACTGCCCGACGTCGGGATCGTTCCGGTGTTCTAGTCTTGCAGTCTCTTCTTCCCCTGTGCGAAGCACGGGGGAGGTGTCACGCGAAAGCGTGACGGAGGGGGTTTGCCGCAAGCATCGAGGCCGGCGCGACCCCCTCCCCCGCCTTCGGCGGTACCTCCCCCATGCTTCGCATTGGGGAGGACCCGACTGCCGCTTCGGTAAAGTTACTTCACGGTCCCGATATAGGCCCCGAACCCGGGAAAGCTCAGGCTGCCGGCGACCGGTTCGGCAATGATGCCCGGCGCACCCGAGGCGGCGAGCGAAACGCCGGGGGGCAACGCCATCGTCACCGGCGTGTCGGTCATGTTGAAGGCGCAGAACAGTTTCTCGCCGTCTTCCTCGCGGATGAAGGCCAGCACACCATCGGGGGCGTCGAGGGTCTTGATTGTGCCGCGCTCGAGCGCCGGATGGGCGCGCCGGAACGCCAGCATGGCCTTGTAGTGGTTGAGCAGCGAGGCGGGGTCTACCGTCTCGCGGTCGACGCACTTGGTCATGTGGTCCGCCGGCACCGGCAGCCATGCACGGGTCGCGGTGGTGAAGCCGCCGAGCGGCGACTGCGTCTGCCACACCATCGGCGTGCGGCAGCCGTCACGGCCCTTGAACTCCGGCCAGAACTCAATTCCATAGGGATCGACCAGATCGTCGAACGACAGCTCCGCCTCGGTCAGGCCAAGCTCCTCGCCCTGGTAGAGGCAGACCGAGCCGCGCATCGACAACAGCAGCGAGGCGGCCAGCGGGGCGAAGGCCGGCTGCTGATCATGCGTCGCCCAGCGGCTCACGTGCCGCACCACGTCGTGGTTTGAGAAGGCCAGGCAGATCCAGCCATCGGGCGCCTCGCGTTCGGTGGTGTCGATGGCCTTCCTGAAATGCGCGGCGCTGAATTCACCGCCGAGATAATCGAACGTGTAGGCCATATGGAGATGGTCGTCGCCGGAGGTGTAGGCGGCCATGACTTCGAGCTGATGCTGGCTGTCGCCGATCTCGCCGACCGTGGTCTTGGCGTCGTACTTATCGGTCAGCGCCCGCAGCTTTTGCAGGAAGGCGAGGTTTTCCGGCCGGCTCTTGTCGTAGACGTGCTCCTGGAAATTGTAGGGGTTCACGGCGGGCGCGGTCGAGGCATTGAAGTCCTCGGCCTTCACCACCGGGTTGTTCTCGAGCCCTTCGGAGTGGAAGTAGAAGTTCACCGTGTCGAGCCGGAAGCCGTCGACGCCGCGCTCGAGCCAGAAGCGCATGGTGTCGAGCAGCGCCTCCTGCACCGCCGGATTGTGGAAGTTGAGGTCGGGCTGCGACGCCAGGAAATTGTGCATGTAGTACTGCATGCGCCGGCTGTCCCAGGTCCAGGCGCTGCCGCCGAAGATCGAGAGCCAGTTGTTGGGCGGCGTGCCGTCCGGCTTGGGGTCGGCCCAGACGAACCAGTCGGACCTGTCGTTGGTGCGGTTGAGCCGGCTTTCGGCAAACCACGGATGCTTGTCCGAGCAATGGCTGATCACCTGGTCGATGATCACCTTGAGCTTCAGCGTGTGGGCTTTCTTCACCAGTTGGTCGAAGTCGCTGAGTGTGCCGAAGATCGGATCGACGTCGCGATAGTTGGAGACGTCGTAGCCGAAATCTTTCATCGGCGAGGTAAAGAACGGGCTGAGCCAGATCGCGTCGACCCCGAGGTCGGCGACATAGTCGAGCCGCTCGGTGATGCCCACGAGATCGCCGATGCCGTCGCCATTGTGGTCCTGGAAGGAGCGCGGATAGATCTGGTAGATCACCGCGCCGCGCCACCAGTTCTTGTCGAGCATGGGCTCGGCCTCGGTTTTCTGCTCCGTCATCAGCGGTTGCCCGACCAAGCCAGCCTCCTCAAATTGTAGGTTTCGCCGGACGACTCTCCGGCGCTCAAAGCGCTTTGAGCGCGGCGGAAACTGCCACAGCCGGTGCCCCGTGCCAAGCGTGGCGAACCGCGACACGAACGCCGGCAAGGTCACGAGGTCGAGGCCATTCAAGATCGTGCCGGCCCCTCACCCTGGCCCTCTCCCCAGAGGGCCGAAGGGAACCGCGGACCTCAGTTCTGGCGTCCCCTCGCGCCTTCGGGGAAAGGGTTAGGGTGAGGGGCCGCCCGGACAACGATCAGCGCGTGTTGTGCAGCATGCCCTGGAAGGCGCGGTAGCTGCCCTTGGGGGTGCGCTTCTGGGTCTCGTAGTCGACGTGCACGATGCCAAAGCGGGAGGTGTAGCCCTCGGCCCATTCGTAGTTGTCCAGCAGCGACCAGGCGAAATAGCCGCGCACGTCGGCGCCCTGCGCCTGCGCGTCGAGCACCGCCTTGAGGTGGAGGTCGTAGAAGGCCTCGCGGCGGGTGTCGTCGTTTTCCGACATGCCGTTCTCGGTGACGTAGATCGGAAGTTTTGTGTATTCCCGCGAGACGCGGACCAGCAGGTCGGTCAGCCCCTGTGGGTAGATTTCCCAGCCAAGGTCGTTCTTTTCGAGCGGCCCCTTCACCTGGCGGATCGGGAAGGCGGCGCGCGCCGGGTCGGCCGCATAGATGCCGCGGGTGTAATAGTTGATGCCGGCCCAATCGAGCGGCCGGGCGATGGTTTCCATGTCCTTGTGCCAGGCGGCCGGCAGGTATTTTGCGAGGATGTTGGTCAGCACTTCGGGGTACTGGCCCTTGTAGACGCCGTCGAGGAACCAGCGGTTGAACAGCGCGTCGCCGATATCGAGCGCCGCGAGATCTTCGGCGCTGTCGCTCGCGGCCTCGGCCTTTTCGAGGTTGAGCACGATGCCGAGATTCTTGACGCCGTTGTCGCGCAAGACGCCGATCGCCGTACCATGCGCCAACAGCACGTGGTGCATGGCGTGGGCGGCGGCGCGCAAATCGCGATAGCCGGGGGCGTGGACGCCGAGCAGATGGCTCAGCACCGAGACGCACCACGGCTCGTTGATGGTGGCGGTCGCATGCAGGCGATCGCCGAATTTCTTCGCCACGAGCTCGGCATAGTCGGCGAACCACCCGGCGATGTCGCGGTTCATCCAGCCGCCCTTGTCCTGGAGCGCGCTGGGCAGGTCCCAATGGTAGAGCGTCGCGAACGGCTTCAACCCGCGCTCGAGCATGCCGTCGACGAGGCGATCGTAGAAGTCCACGCCGGCCTGGTTGACGGCGCCGGTGCCCTCGGGGATCAGCCGCGGCCAGGCGAAGGAGAAGCGGTAGCCGTCGAAGCCACCGTCGCGGATCAGGTCGAGGTCTTCGGGCCAGCGGTTGTAGTGGTCGCAGGCCATGTGGCCGTCGTCGGCGTTCTTCACATTGCCGGGCGTCGCCGCAAACGTGTCCCAGATGGACTGGCCGCGACCATCGATCTGCCCGCCCTCGATCTGGTAGGCGGCGGTGGCGGTGCCGAAAACGAAGTTCGGCCCGAACTGGCCGCGATCAACGGAAAACATGTGCCCTCCCGAAAATTCTGCTGCTGACGCGCGTTGGGTCCGGCGCCGATGTAATCGTTTGCATAGCAGCGGGAGATGACGGTGTCACCCGCGCGGCAGGTGCACGTAGAACAGCTCCGGGTCGCCTTCGTCGAGATTGTCGAGGCGGCCGCTGGGGATGAAGCCGAGCCGGGTCACCAGCCCCTGCATCGGCAGATTGGAGGTGTTGGTCGAGGTGAAGAGCTTCTGTCCGCCAGCAATCGCAAGGCAATGGCGGAGCAGCGCCGCGCCCACCCCGGTGCGGCGCGCCGGCGCCGCGACCATCAGCAGTTCGACGAAGTTCTGGTGAAACAGCGTCCGGGTCAGCGCCACGTAGCCGACCGCCTGCCTGTCGCTCAGGGCGATGTGGCACTGGCCGCGCTCGACCCACATGGCGATATCGGCGTGACGTTCGAGACCATCGGCAAAAGGCGTGTCGAGCCCGATGAGGGGCTCGATGTCGGCCGGCGTCGCAAGGCGGATCTCCAGCATCGTCAGGCGCGGAGCGCCGGGTTGCGGCTCAGGATTTCGCGGGCGATGGCGCGGAAGGCCTTGGCCTGGGCGCCCTCGGGGTCGGTCGCGACCACGGGACGGCCGGCGTCGGAGGTTTCGCGGATGGCCATGTCGAGCGGGATTTCGCCAAGAAACGGCATGCCGAAAACGCCCGCGGCCCGGGCCGCGCCGCCATGGCCGAAAATGTCGTAGCGCTTACCGGTGTCGGGGGCGACGAAATAGCTCATATTCTCGACCAGCCCGAGCAGCGGGATATCGAGCCGCTTCATCATGTCGATGGCCTTTTGAGCATCGATCAGCGCGAGATCCTGCGGGGTCGAGACGATCACCGCGCCGGCGAGCTCGGCCTGCTGAAACAGCGAAATCTGGATGTCGCCGGTGCCGGGCGGCAGGTCGACGACGAGGAGGTCAAGGCCGCCCCAATCGGTCTCACGCAGCAGCTGTCGCAAGGCCGATGTCGCCATCGGGCCGCGCCAAACCACCGCCTGCCCCGGGACCAGCATCGAGCCGATCGACATTGCGCTGAGCCCAAAGGCCTGGTGCGGCGAGAAGATGCCGTCCTCGCGCACAGCGGGCTTGCCCTCGATGCCGAGGAGTTTGGGGATCGAGGGGCCGTAGAGGTCGGCGTCGAGGATGCCCGTGCGCAGGCCCTCGGCGGCGAAGGCCAATGCGAGGTTGGTCGCGACCGTCGACTTGCCGACGCCGCCCTTGCCGGAGCCGACGACGATGATGTTCTTCACACCAGGGACGGCCGATTTCGGCGCGGGACCCGGCCGGC
>JANXSI010000201.1 GCA_025352765.1 Devosia sp.
CAGAACAGCCGTTCCTGCAGCGGATGCCAGAAGATCCCCTCACCCAGTTCACAGCGGCTGTCGATGAAAAGCTCGGCAGTATCGGTCATTTCTGCAATCCCTGATCATAGGCCGCAACGGCCTTGCGGGCCCGCTCGCCGACTTCGGCCAGCCCCATCCCCGGCTTGAAGATATAGCTGCCGAGGCCAAAGCCCGCACAGCCCGCATCGAAGTATTCCCGGAAATTATCTGGGTTGGCGCCGCCGACCGCATAGAGCGGCAGGGTTGGCGGCAGCACCGCCTTCATCGCCTTGATCCCCTTGGTCCCCAGCACCTCGGCGGGGAAGAACTTGAGACCCGTCGCCCCGGCGCGAATGGCGCGAAACGCGTCGGTCGGCGAAAAGACGCCGGGATAGGACGCCATTCCAAGCGCCCGGGTCCGGGCGATCACTGCCTCGTTGCTGTCGGGGGAGACGACGAAGGCACCGTGCGCGGCCTTCACCGCGTCGACGTCCTCGACGCTGAGCACCGTTCCGGCGCCGATGGTAGCCCGGTCGCCGAGCGCGGTGGCCACCGCCGCAATCGACTTGAACGGGTCAGGGGAATTGAGCGGCACCTCGATCATGGTGATGCCGCTCGTGGCAAGCAGCTCGCAGATGCCGACCACTTCGGCATTGGTCACGCCCCTCAGGATGGCAATGATCTGGCGATGATCGGTCATTGGGCACGGGCTCCTTTGAGGCCTTCGATGGTCGCATTGGCGGCGTCGATGGGGAGGCTCTCGATCCCCAGCCGTTTGAGCGCAGCGCAATAGGTACGTGACAGCCGCTCCGAGCCGACCAGTGGCACCGGCGCGCCGTCGAGCCAGTCACGGTGGCCCGCGACCTCGGTGGCGATCAGCAACCCCGAGAGGTAGCCCGAGCACCAGTCCGAACCTTTGGCCGACAGCAATCCGGCCGCGCGCGTCCGGAAGACGAGCGAGGTCAACATGTCCGGTCGAGCTAGGCCGGCCTGGATGCCCTCGCCGAGCCCCTCTTCGTTAGCCGGGCCGGTGCGGTCGCCAGTGAGGGCGTGCCTCAGCACCGAGTGCTCGGCGAATAGCTCGTAAAGCTCGCCGGTCATGGCCGACGAGAACCGCACGAGCCTGCCGTCGCGGATTTCCGCCCACTTGGAGTGCGTGCCGGGAAGGATGGCAGTACCCGAAAAGCCGGGCTGCAGATGGAGGAGGCCGAGTAGCTGCGTTTCCTCGCCGCGCATCACGTCCTCATGGCCGGCCTGTCTTTGGCAGACCCCGGGCAGGATGCGCACATCGAACCGCGCGTCGGCGCCCTCGGGCCGCACCGAACCGGCGTTCAGCCGGTGGAGATCCGCCGGGGTGTCGAGATACGGGGCCTCGCGCCAGCCCTGCCGCGCACCGGCCATGCCACAGATCACGACTTCGGCCGGTCCCGCCATCTGCACCCCGATCAACTCGTCGAGGACGCCAGGGAAATCGGCCTTGCCGATGCGGCCCATGCCCTTGTCCGAGCCGGTCGAAAACACGGTCGACCCGTCACCCGCAATACCCCAGGCCCGCACGTTGGACGTGCCCCAGTCGACCGCCACCCATTCTGATGTAGTTGCCACGAAAGACTCCGCCAAACGCGGCGGACCCTATCGCAGCGCGCCAGCGAGGGGGAGGGCGTTCCGCGCAAAAAGCGAAAGGCCCCAACGCTTTCCGCGTCCAGTTCGGACCGGTCAGTACTTGCGGAGCAGCCCCACCAGCCGGCCCTGCACCTTCACCCGGTCCGGCGGGAAAATGCGGGTCTCGTAAGCGGGATTGGCCGCTTCGAGGGCCACGGAATTGCCGCGGCGGCGCAGCCGCTTGAGCGTCGCCTCTTCCTCGTCGACCAGGGCGACGATGATCTCGCCGGTCGCCGCCGTGTCCTGCTTCTTGATGATCACGGTGTCGCCGTCGAAGATTCCGGCGTCGATCATCGAATCGCCGCGCACTTCGAGGGCGTAGTGCTCGCCACCGCCGAGCATCTCGGGAGGCACCATGATGGTGTGGCTGTGGGTCTGAATCGCCTCGATGGGCGTACCTGCCGCGATCCGGCCCATGACGGGGATCGAGACCGGCCGTCCGGCGTCGGACATGCCCGGCATCTGCGGGGCGGGTCGGGCCGGTGGCGCAGCGATGCGCCCGAGCGTCCCCTCGACCACCGTCGGCTCGAAGCGCGACTTGCGACCGCCGAGCGAGGGGTTCATCGAGTCGGGAAGCTTGATCACTTCCAGCGCCCGCGCCCGGTTGGGCAGTCGGCGGATGAAGCCGCGCTCCTCAAGCGCCGTGATCAGCCGGTGAATTCCCGATTTGCTGCGCAGGTCGAGCGCGTCCTTCATCTCGTCGAACGAGGGCGGAATGCCGCTCTCCTTCATGCGCTCATGGATGAACATGAGAAGTTCGTGCTGCTTGCGCGTAAGCATCGTGGCCCCCTTGGGGAATCAGAACAAAGGCTGAACGATCTATAGATGTTCCAGTTATGTTCTGCAACAGCCGGGTAAATTTCCGGTTTATGCGCCGGCCATCGATGAGGGTGGCGGTGCCGCCGAGGATTGGCTAAATCCTTGTCACGGCCCGATGACGCGCACGCAGTCGGCGCGACGGGCAGGGGTGAGGAAGACCATGAATCGGATCGATCTTGACGGACAGGTAGCTGTGGTCACCGGCGGCGCGCAGGGGCTCGGCTTTGCCATCGCGCGGCGGCTGGTCGAGTCGGGGGCGAGGGTCAGCCTGTGGGACCTCAATCCGGCGACGCTCGAGGCCGCGAGGTCCGAACTTGGTGCTGCCGTGAGCACGCAGGCTGTCGATATCACCGATCTTGCCGGGCTGAAGGCAGCGCATGCGGCGACCGAGGCCGATGTTGGTCCCGTCTCGATCCTCGTCAACTCGGCCGGCATTACTGGTGGCAATGCCAGCCTCGAAGACTACGACCCCGAGGTCTGGCGCAAGGTGATCGAGGTCAACCTCAACGGCACCTTCTACGTGAACAAGGTGGTGGTGCCATCGATGAAGGCCCGCAACTACGGCCGGATCGTCAACATCTCCTCGGTGGCCGGCAAGGAGGGCAATCCCAACCTCGCGGCCTATTCGGCCGCCAAGGCCGGCGTCATCGGCCTCACCAAGTCGCTGGGCAAGGAACTGGCCAAGTTCGACATCGC
>JANXSI010000209.1 GCA_025352765.1 Devosia sp.
GCGCGGCCCATGGCGACTCGCTGGCGCTGGCCGCCCGAGAGCTGGCCGGGCTTGCGCTGCAACAGCGGCTCGATCTGCAGCAGCGTCGAGACGCGCTTGATGGCCTCGACCTGTTCGGCCTTGGGAACGCCGCGGCTCTCCATGCCGAACAGCATGTTCTCGCGCACGGTCATGGTGGGGTAGAGCGCGTAGCTCTGGAACACCATGGCGATGTCGCGGTCCTTGGGGGCCACCGAGTTGACGAGGCGGTCGCCGATGAAGATCTCGCCCGAGGTCACTGTCTCGAGGCCGGCGATCATGGCGAGCAGAGTCGACTTGCCGCAGCCCGAGGGACCGACCAGGGCGATGAACTCGCCTTGCTTGGCTTCGAGGTCGACGCCCTTGAGGACCTCGACCATGCCGAAATTCTTCTTGAGGTTGTGGACGGTCAGGGATGCCAAGTGAGCCTCACTTTATTGCGCCTTGGGTGAGGCCACGTACGAAGTACTTGCCTCCGAAGAAATAGACGAGCAGCGGCGGCAGGGCGCCGATCAGGACGGCGGCGCTCATGACGTCATAGACGCGCACATTGGTGCCGTTGGTCGAGAGCGCGACGAGCGCTGCGGTGATAGGCTGGTTGGTGCCCGAGTTTAGCACCACGCCGAACAGATATTCGTTCCAGATGCCGGTGAACTGCCAGATCACGGTGACGATGAGGATCGGCGGGGAGATCGGCAGAATGATCTTCCAGAAGATACGCCAGAAGCCGGCGCCGTCGATGCGGGCAGCCTTCACCAGGTCGTCGGGGATCGAGACGTAGTAGTTGCGGCAAAACAGGGTGGTGAACGACAGGCCCTGGATGCAGTGAACGAGGATCAAGCCGTAAACTGTATTGGCCAGGCCCAGCTGGCCGAGCAGGAAGGCCCAGGGGAGGAGGGCGATCTGGCCGGGCATGAAGACGCCGAGCAGGATGCAGGTGAACAGCAGCTCCGAGCCGCGGAACTTCCACTTGGAGAGGACGTAGCCGTTGATGGCGCCGAAGGCGGTCGAGATGATGGTGGCCGGCACGGCGATGTAGAGAGAGTTGAAAAAGTAGTGCTTCATCCCCTCGCAGGTGCCGCCGATGCAGTAGCTGTTCCACGCCTCCGGCCAGGCCGAGAGGCGGAAGCTCTGCGGGAAGGCGATGAGGCCGTGCTGCGAGATTTCCGGCAGGTCGCGGAAGGAGTTGAGGATCACCACGACCAGCGGGATGATGTAGATCAGCGAAAAGAAGGTCAGCAGCCCATAGATCAGGACGCGGCTCAGCAGCCGGCGGCGGCTGGCATTGCCGGCCTCGAGATCGGTGACGCTGGCGAGGACGGCCTCAGACATTGCGGCTCTCCTTGCGGCGGCGCCAGACGAGGTAGAGTGAGTAGGGGACGAGCACGGCGGCCAGTGCCAGCAGGATCATGATGGCAGCGGCCGCGCCCTCGGCGATCTGGCCGCGCTGGAACATCAGGTCGTAGACGTAGGTGGCCGGGAAGGTGGTCGAGATGCCGGGGCCGGAATTGGTCAGCGCCACGGCAAGGTCGAAGGTCTTGATGGCGAACTGCAGCAGCACCACGATCACGGCGAGGAAGATCGGGCCGATCGAGGGCAGGATGACCCGCCGGTAGGTGCGCAGCCAGGAGGCGCCATCGATCTGGGCGGCCTTGATGATGTCCTGGTCGACCGAGCGAAGGCCGGCGAGGAAAAGCGCCATGGCAAAGCCAGAGGACTGCCAGATGCCGGTGATGACGATGGCATAGATGGCGTATTTCTTGTCGGTGGTGAGCGAGAAGTGAAAATCGGTCCAGCCGATCGACTTGACGAGAAATTCGATGCCGTTGGTCGGGTTGTAGAGCCAGCTCCACACCGTGCCGGTGACAATGAAGGACACGGCGAGCGGATACATGAACATCGAGCGCCAGAAGGATTCGGCACGGATCTTCTGGTCGATGAGCACGGCGAGCAGCAGGCCAATGGCCATGGCGCCGACGACGTAGAAGGCCGAGAAGACGAAGAGGTTGGTGTAGGCGATGTTCCAGCGGCGATTGGCGAACAACGACACGTAATGCTGGAAGCCTTCGAAGCCGTAGGTCGGCAGCAGCGTCGAATTGCTGAGCGAGATGTAGAAGGTCCAGCCGGCGAAGACGAAGACGTAGACGAAGGAGGCAATGAGCGAGGGCACGAGGACGACGATCGGCACGATCTTGGTCAGTCGCTCGCCCAGGCTCGGGCCGCTGGCGACCCTCGACGCCGCTGCGCCAGACGTTGCTGCGCTGGTCATTGGCTCCCCTCCCGCGTGAACAAGGCTCCGGCCGCGGGAGATACCCGCGGCCGGATCAGGTGTTAAGGTTACTGCTGGGCTTCCACGGCGTCGGCCATGGCGTTCGCGGCGTCGGCCGACGACATGTCGGGCGTGTTCACGAACTCGGTGATGGTGTCCATCATCGCGCCGCGGTACTTCTGCAGCACCGTCATGTTGTGGGCCATCGAGCGGACCAGGGTGCCGGCGCCGATCGAGGCTTCAAGGTCCTTCTGGCTAAGCTGCTGGCAGGCGTTGAAGCCCTTGGACAGATCGACGTCCATGCGCGCCGGGATCGAGCCCTTGGCGATGTTGAAGACCGTCTGGAAGTCCGGCGACAGGATCAGGTGCGCAAGCAGCTGCTGGCCGGCGACGTAGTCGGGATCCTTCTGCTTGAAGAACACCACGGAGTCGGAGTTGAGGATGAAGCCCGGCTTGCCCGAATTGTTCGGGGCCTGGCCGCACAGGATGTCCTCACCCGGCTTGTGACCGGCGGCGATCAGCGTGCCGATTTCCCAGTCGCCCATGATGAAGAACAGCGCGTCGCCATTGGCCATCATGTTGGAGGCGGTGTCGTAGTCACGGCCGGCGATCGCCGGGTCCATGTACTTGGTGACCATCAGGCGCATCTGGTCGAAGGCCTTGATCATGCCGTCCGAGCGCAGCGCGTCGACATTGCCCTCGACGAA
>JANXSI010000220.1 GCA_025352765.1 Devosia sp.
CGACGGACAGCGGATCAGGTCTTGCAGCAGGGCGATCGGATCAAGGGTCATGGCCGCAGTGTTCTGCCGCCTCGGCCGCCCGATTGCAACCACGCCGGGAGAGGCGGCAGTCCCCAGCCAACCCGCGGTGAAACCGGCCGCTCGCTTGCCTCTCCGGCGAATCGGTGACTAGTCTCTGGCGGCTCAAGCTACCGGGGGAAAGTATGAAGGGCGAAGTTCTTAACTACGACGACAATTCGGGCACCGGCCAGATCTCGGGCGCCGACGGCATTCGCTACAGTTTTACCCGCGCCGACCTCAAGCAACTGGTGCCGATCGGGCGCGGCACGCGAGTCGATTTCGACTTCGAGGGCAAGCTCGCCAAGGACATCTACGTCGAGTCCCCCGCGGCGTCGGCCATCGCCAGCGCCATGACGCCGGCCGCCAGCACACCCTACTCGGGACCGATCGAACCCGATCTTGGCTTGTGGGGCTATTTCGTGCGGGCCTACACCGCCAAATTCGTCAGCTTCACCGGCCGGGCCCGCCGCAAGGAGTTCTGGGGCGCCGCGCTGTTTTCGGCGATCATCAGCACTGTCCTCACCATCGTGCTGATGATCGGCCTCGGCTCTGGCCTCGTCCAACTCTCCCAGCTCGGTCGCAATCCGACGACCGCCGAGGTGATGTCCGCCATCGGCTCGCCGCTGTTCTGGGTCGGCGCCGTATTGCTTGGCATCTGGGGGCTGATCACCATCCTCCCCTCGATCGGCCTCATGGTGCGGCGGCTCCATGATATCGGCCAGACCGGCTGGTGGACGCTGGCCATCATTATCGTCGCGGCGATCCCGGGGATTTCGCTGGTGAGCACCATCGCCATCGTCGTCGTCGGCTGCCTCAAGAGCCAGCCGGGCGAGAACAAGTACGGGCCGCCGGTCGCCTGAACCACACAATGCCTTCTCCCCGCTGGGGAGAAGGCCACTTGAACAAGTGTCAGCCAACCGGGTCCGGGCCGTAGGCGTTGGGTCCGGGCGTGCCCTTGAGGAAGCCCAGTTCGACCAGCAGCCAGATGCTGCCGATGATCGGGATCAGGGCGATCAGCGACCACCAGCCGGATTTTCCGCGGTCGTGCCAGCGCTTGGCGTAGAGCGCCAGCGCGGGATAGATCAGGGCGAGCGCGAAGAGGCCGCCCAGCACGCCCGTGCCATAATATGATGGTGTGTTGAGCACGCCGTCGAGAATCCGCACGACGATCGATGCCACCAGAAACGCCAGGATCGTCATCCAGAAGGAGCGCCGCCCGATGCGGCCCTCAAAACTCGTCAGAAGATACTTCCAGTCCATGTCTTCCCCCTCGAATCGCGACCGAAATGGTCGGAACGAGGCTAGGACGGTCAAGGCCGTGCGGAAAGTCTCCGCCGAAACAGTCCCCCGCTAGCGCGCACCGTAGTCGTTGACCCCGTCATCGCCGCCCAGGAACCCCAGTTCGATCAGCATCCAGAACGCGCCGATGATCGGCACGAAGGCGATCAGCGACCACCAGCCGGATTTGCCGCGGTCGTGCCAGCGCTTGGTCGCGAGGGCGTAGCTCGGATACAGGAACAGCAGCCCGACGATCAGCACCGGTAGACCGACATGCATCATCAGGTCCTGCAGGATGTCGGGGGGCAGGGAGTGTGCACCGCGCTCAAGCCGGGTGAGCCGGTCCAGCGTGCTGTGGGAGAGCTGCAAGAGGCCGAACATGACGACCCATTGGAGGACCATCAGTCCCAGATTGCCGAGCCAGTACGCTGCTCGGCCCAACCGGCCCGAATAGCTGAGAAACAGAAAATCCAGATAACCGAACACGTGCCGACCTCGCCCTTCCCCAAGACGTCGGCAGTACAGCACAGGCAGGTAAAGGAACGCTGGAGGCGCACGGGAACTTCGCGCGCCGAAAGTAATATCGCGCTAACGGTTCAGTCGCGCAGCAACTCGTTGATCGAGGTCTTGCTGCGCGTCTGCTCGTCGACCCGCTTGACGATCACCGCACAGTAGAGGCTCGGGCCCGGCTGGCCGTTGGGTAGCGGCTTGCCCGGCAGACTCCCCGACACCACCACCGAATAGGGCGGCACCTTTCCCATATGAATCTCGCCAGTCGCCCGGTCGACGATCTTTGTCGACTGGCCGATGAACACGCCCATCGAGATCACCGAGCCTTCGCCCACCACCACGCCCTCGACGATTTCTGAGCGCGCGCCGACAAAGCAGTTGTCCTCGATGATGGTCGGGCCGGCCTGCATCGGCTCGAGCACGCCGCCGATCCCGACGCCGCCCGAGAGGTGGACGTTCTTGCCGATCTGCGCGCATGAGCCGACCGTCACCCAGGTGTCGACCATGGTGTTCTCGTCGACATAGGCGCCGACATTGACGAAGCTCGGCATCAGGATCACGCCCTTGGCGATGTGCGCCGGGCGCCGGACGACGGCGCCGGGGACCGCGCGGAACCCGGCCTCGCGGAAGCGGTTCTCGCCCCAACCGACAAATTTGGACGGTACCTTGTCGAACCAGTTGCTGCCGCCGGGGCCTTCGACGACGGCATTCTCGTTGAGCCGAAAGCTCAGCAGCACGGCCTTTTTCAGCCACTGATGCACCAGCCACGTGCCATCGGCCTGCTTCTGGGCAACCCGCGCCTTGCCCGCGTCGAGCAGCGTCAGCGCCGTATCGACCGCCTCGCGCACCGCACCCTGCGTGCCGGTATTGATCTCGGTGCGCGCCTCCCAGGCGGCGTCGATGATGGTGGCGAGCGCGTCGGTCATGGCAATCCCCTGCTGGACAAAGCGTCATGGCAAGGCGGCGGCACGCTGTCAACGCAACGCCGTTGCATCGTTCTTAACTGCGTCCCGTTAGGCTTTCTCGCCTCGTCTGGAGTTTCCTATGGCATCGCGCCGCCGCCACACGCCCCTCAGAACGTCCAAGCAGGACATCGCCGCCGTCAAGCGCGCGCCGCAGACGCCACAGACCGCTTCGGCGGCCTATCGGCTGGCCTATACGGACGAAGAGTTTCTGACTTCCGACGACACCCGCGGCATCCGCTTCCAGCTCGAATATCTGAAGCCCGAATTCCGCCTGCGCGAACGCGGCATCAATTCGACCATCGTGCTGTTCGGTGGCGCGCGCATTCCCGAGCCGGGCAAGCCCGCCTGGGCCGCCCGCAACGACATGCAGAAGCGCAATCTCGAGCTCGCCAGCAAATACTACGAGGAGGCGCGGCGCTTCGCCCAATACGCGTCGCTGACCTCTGAATCGCTTGACCACAAGGAATATGTCGTAGTGACCGGCGGCGGGCCAGGCGTCATGGAAGCGGGCAATCGTGGCGCCGCCGATGTCGGCGCGCCCTCGATCGGCTTCAACATCGTCCTGCCGCACGAGCAGGCGCCCAATATCTTCGTGACGCCGGACCTCTGCTTCAATTTCCACTATTTTGCGACGCGCAAGATCCACTTCCTGCTGCGGGCCCGCGCCGTCGCCATCTTCCCCGGCGGCTTCGGCACGCTCGACGAGTTCTTCGAAACGCTGACTCTGATCCAGACCGGCCGCATGGAGCGCATACCGCTGGTGCTGTTCGGCACCGAATTCTGGAACAAGGTTATAAACTTCGAGGCGCTGGCCGAGATGGGCACCATCTCGCCCGAGGACCTCGACCTGTTCTCGGTTGTCGACAGCGCCGAAGCCGGCTGGGCGGTCATTCAGAAGCACTACAACCTGCCCGAGGTCGAACTGCGCTAGCGCTCCACCGCGCCCCTGAGGAACGCCGCGAGATCGTCGGTGATGTGGCGGATATGCGGCCCGACGCCACGGCCCAGTTCCCAGCTCTCGACCTGGTCGTGCTCGAAATCCTCGGCCGCCACGACATGGACGGTGACCATTCCCACGTCGTGCGGGACGAGCAGGTTCTTTTCGAGATCGTCGAACATCGCCGCCCGCGAGGCATCGACCCCGTGCTTGGCAAAAAACGAGTCGTAGGCGGCTGCCAGCGGTTTGGGCTTGTAGCTCATGTCGCGAATGTCGAAGATGTCCGCGAACATCCCCGTTGCGCCGATCCGGCCCAGCACGTTCTCGGCGTGACCGACGTCGCCATTGGTGAGGATGAATTTCCGCCCCGGCAGGGCCTCGAGCGCCGCGATCAGTCCCGGATGCGCTGGCACGCCCGAATAGTCGATGTCGTGCACGGTCTTGAGGAAATGGTCGGGATCGATGCCGTGGTGCATCATCAGCCCGTGCAGGGTCGTGCCGTGTTCGCGGTAGTAGGTCTTCTGCAGCGCCCGCGCTTCGGCATACGGCAATCCGGTGACCGCGACCATGTAGTCGCTGATCTTGAGGTCGACCTGAGCGAACAGGTTGCACTCGCGCGGATAGAGCGTGTTGTCGAGATCGAACACCCAGTCGGTGACATGGGCGAAATCGGCAGGAGTTGGCGCGAGATTGGTCATGGGCTGCTTATGCCAGAAGGCGCGCCCGAATTCATCGGTTCGTTTGACGTGCATGAAGATGTGACCTGC
>JANXSI010000222.1 GCA_025352765.1 Devosia sp.
GTCGTGCCTGAGCCGGCGGCCAAGGTCGCGATCAAGACGGACATCGTGGTGATCGGGGCGGGGCAGGCGGGCCTGTCCGCGGCCTATCACCTCAAGCAGCGGGGACTGGTCGGCGGACGCGGTTTCGTCGTCCTCGACCAGCCGCCGGCGGCTGGCGGCGCCTGGCAGTTCCGCTGGCCGTCGCTGACGCTGAGCACGGTCAACCGCATCCACGACCTGCCGGGCCTGAGCTTTGCCGAGGCGGTGCCGGGGACCAGCGAGACGGTCGAGGCAGCCGTCGCGGTGCCGCAGTATTTCGCCGCGTACGAGCGTCGGTTCGAGTTGCCGGTCTATCGGCCGGTAAAGGTGACGGTGGTCTGCGAGCGCAGTGGCCGCTTCCGCATCGAGACCGACCGCGAGACCTTCTCGGCCCGCGGCATCATCAATGCGACGGGGACCTGGGAGTCGCCGTTCATTCCCGACTATCCCGGGCGCGAGACGTTCGAGGGCCGGCAGTTCCACACCCACGATTATCGCACCGCGGAAGCGTTTCGCAGCCAGCGTGTGCTGGTGGTCGGCGGCGGCATTTCGGCGATCCAGCTGCTCGACGAAATCTCGCGCGTGGCGACGACCATTTGGGTGACGCGGCGGCCCCCGGTGTTCCGCGAGGGCCCGTTCGACGCCGAAGCGGGGCGCGCGGCGGTAAAGCTGGTCGAGGAGCGGGTGCGGCAGGGATTGCCGCCCAATTCGGTGGTCTCGGTCACGGGCCTCCCCGTGACGCCGGCCATCGAGGCGATGCTGGCCCGCGGCGTGCTCGAGCGGCAGGAGATGTTCGCCGAGATCCTGCCGCATAGCGTGCGCTGGGCCGACGGGCGCGAACTGGCGGTCGACACGATCCTCTGGTGCACGGGGTTTCGCAGTTCGCTCGATCACCTCGCGCCGTTGCTGTTGCGCGAGCCCAGCGGCGGCATCACCATGACCGGGCGGCTCGCGACGCAGGTGGCCAAAGACCCGCGGGTGCACCTCGTCGGCTACGGTCCGTCGGCCTCGACGGTCGGCGCCAACCGTGCGGGGGCGGCGGCCGCAAGCGAGCTGATGGCTTCCCTCGAGTTACCATAGGGCCGAGAGATGTCGGCTAGCCCTGCTGTGCGGGCGCGACGAATGACGGATCGCACGAAACGAACACGCTTTGTCCGCTCTCGCCGACAATCTCCACTCCGCCCTTGGCGGCCGAGATGCTCGCAACGGCACCGAATCCAGGCGGGGTTGGCGCGAGGCCGAACATATAGCTGACGGTCGTCGGCGCCGCTGGTGACAGCAGGACCGCCGTCGGGCTGCCTGTCGCGGCGACCGGGTTGTTGGCGATCGACGCGGCGTGCCCGAGGTGGAAATACCCGCAAATCTCCTCAAGGCCGATGGCGTTGCGGTGCCGGCCATTCCACGGCGCGTAGTCGCGACCGCCATTGCTGCACCACAGCAGCGTCTGCGGCAGCACCTCGGGGTTCTTGAGCGAGAACCAGACCCAGCCATCGGTGCTGTTGCTGGCCGCCGTCCAGGCAAATCCCGGCTTCTGCTCGGCGACGAGCATCCAGATCGACTCAAAGCCGTCCGGGGTCGGAAACCGGGTAAGGTCGACCGTGCCGCCATCGGCGCGCCGCGCCCGGTGGAGGTCGGTGATCGTCTGGCCGGACGCGAGCAGGGTGCGCCCGAGCGGGGGAACCTCGTCGGGCTGCGGCGTGCTGAGCGCCATGCTCCATGGAGAAAAGGCGAGGCGGAGGGGAGCGCTGGCGTGAAGCATCGCGTGATGCCCGATGGGGATCCGTCCCGTCCCGCCGCTCAGGGTGTGCCGCTGGTAGACGACAGGCTCGCCGGGCCGGACTTCCACCAGCTTGGTGATCGTTGCACCGAGCACCGTGCCGTCGAGGACGGCGTTGACGGCACTGCCGGTCGAGCCGGTCAGCCGCCAGGCACCATTGGCCGGCAGGCCGTGGACGAACGGCATCTCGGGCAGGAGGTCGCTCGTTCCGAACGGGGCGCAGAAGAAATCCCCGCGCAGCATCCTCAGAATATGGGGGGTATCGCCGGGGAGGGGCTCATCGGCCCATGGCGCCGTGTGCATCGGGCGCACGGTGCGACCGTCCTCGAGCGTGAACTCGACGTCCGACAGGTGGCCACCGGTCTCGGTCACCGCAAGGGCAACGCGGTCCGAGCGCAGGGGGAAGATTTTCATGGGGGCGCTCTCCCGAGGGCACAAGATTGGCCGGCGCACAGGGCGCGCCGGCCGGGGTCGGGAGGTCGTTACTTCGCCGCGGCGTCGATGTTGTCCTTGTTGTAGACCGAGAACGGCCCCATCAGGACACGCAGGCCGGCCTTGCGGGTCGGGTCCTTGGTGATCGTGTATTCGCCCATCCGGCCGGCGGTGAACTTGGCGCCGTCCTTGGCTTCAAGTGTGCCGGTCGCCATCTGGTAGGCGACCTGGTAGGTCAGGTAGCCAAGATCGACGAAGCTCCAGAGCGCGAACTCCGGCGAGCAGCCGTTCTTGTTGTAGGCCAGCATTTCGCTGGGCACGCCGAGGCCCGTGATCTTGACCTTGTCGCACATGTTCTCGTCCTGGAGCGCCTTGGCACCGGCGACGATACCGACCGAGGTCGGCGCGACGATCAGCTTCATGTCGGGGTATTTGTCGAGCAGGGCCTGCGCTTGGTTATAGCTCTCTTCCGACTGGTCATTTCCGTAGACCGTGTCGACGAGTTCGAGCTTGGCGTATTTCGGATCCTTCATCGCGTCCTTCATGGCGGCGATCCAGGCGTTCTGGTTGGCCGCGTCCGGCGACGCCGAAAGGATGGCGAATTTGCCGCCATCGGCACCGAGGATCGACAGCGCCATGTCGGCGAGCACCTTGCCGGTCTCGGAGAAGTCCACCTGAGCGACGAACACGTCTTCGCCCTCGGCCGACGGGATCGGCGAGTCCCAGGTCACAACCTTGATGCCCTTGTCGTGGGCGGCCTTGGCCGCGGGCACGATCTGGTCGCCCGAGTTGTTGGAGATCATGATCGCGCCGACGCCCTGCGTGGTGGCATTGGTGGTGATCTCGATCTGTCCGGCGACACTGTTTTCGGGCGTCGGCCCGAGGAACTGCAGCGGTTTGGAGTTCTGCAGCTCCTTTTCCGCCTCGAGTGCGCCCTGATGGGCCTGGTCGAACGGCAGGATGCCCAGGAATTTGGGCAGCAGCACCATATCGACGGCCTGACCGGGCTTTGCCTGCGCAAAGGCCCCGGTGGTGGCCATCGCCAGAACCAACGCCGTTGCGGCGGTGGCGAGTAGATACTTCCTCATGTCTCTCTCCCTATCCACTTGGAACGTATTGTTTGCGCTAGGTTCGGAACCAGAACCGACAGGATCAGCAAGGCTCCGATCACGCTCGTCTGGGTGTTGCCGGTGATGTTGGCCAGACCCATGCCGTTACGGAGGTTCAAGATCACCAGGATCGACAGGCCGACCCCAAGGATGTTTCCCGAACCGCCGAAGATGCTGACGCCGCCCAGCAGGACCATCGTGATGATGTCGAGCTCGAACCCGGTCGCCATGTCGCCGCGCACCGATCCCAGTCGGGCGGTGTAGAGAATGCCGGCGAGGGCGGCGATCAGCCCGGACGCCGCAAAGAGTGTCAATTTGACCAGCTTGACGCGCACGCCTGAGTAGCGCGCCGCCTGTGCGTTGTTGCCGATGACATAGACCAACCGGCCGAGGGCCGAGCCGTGCAGAACGATCGCCGTGCCGATGAAGAGGATGGCAAAGATGATGATGGCGATGGTGATTGGCCCGACCAGCGGTTGCTGCCCGAGTGTGTTGAACCACTCGGGGAAACCGCCGATGGCCCGGTCCTCGATGAAAATGCGCGCAATGCCGCGGTAGCCGATCAGTCCCGCGAGGGTCACCGCCAGCGAGGGCAGGCCGACATAGGCAATCCAGAAGCCATTGAACAGGCCGGCCGCAAGGCCGCAGAGCAGAGCCGCGAGGATGGCGACCGGAAATGGAACGCCGATCGAGAACAGCCAGGCAAGGATGCAGGCGGCCAGCCCCATGACCGAGGCGACAGACAGGTCGATCTCGCCGTTGATGATGATCAGCGTCATGATCAGGGCCAGCACGATTTTTTCGATCGACAGCTGGAACAGGTTCACGATGTTGCCGATGCCCAGATAATAGGGCGAGCGCAACACGTTCATCGTCACGATGGCGATGAGGATGACGAGCAGCAGGCCTTCCCAGCCCCGCAACCGGTTGAGGATCGCCATCACGTGCTCACCTCGTCCTTCTCCTTGGGCGGAGTGGCAAAGCGTAACTCGCCTCTCGCCCACAGCGCACGCAGCCGCTGCAGGATCACCGCATCGCTCGCCACGGCCAGGAGGATCAGGAGTCCGAGCAGGGCATCGCGCCAGAACTCGCTGATCTGCAGTCGGAACAGGCTCTGTTCCAGCACCCCGATCATGATGGCGCCCAGCATCGCCCCCACCACCGTGCCCGAGCCGCCGAAGATGTTGACCCCGCCCACCACCACCGCCGCCACGACCTCGAGCTCGAGGCCACGTCCCGCCTCGACGGTGATGTTGCCAAAGCGCGCCAGCGTCACAAAACCGGCGAGCCCTGCCAGCGCCCCGCAGATGACGAAGGCGATGAACACCAGTCGACGCGTCGGCAGTCCGATCAGCTCTGCTGCATCTGGATTGGAGCCGATGGCGTAAAAGCGCCGGCCAGTGCGCAGGAAGGTTGTGCCGAGCTGAAACAGAATGACGATGCAGACCGCTATGGCGAACAGCGCTCCGACGTTGACCTCGCCGATGCTGACGATGTTGACCCGCGGCAGGTCCACCAGCCAGCCCGGCAGGCTGTCGGTCGTGACGGTCCTGGCGCCCGAAAGATCGACCAGCAATCCACGAAAGATCGCCAACGTGCCCAGCGTCACGATGATCGATGGAACCCTGGCAAAGGCGACGAGTATCCCGTTGAGGGCACCCATGCCGCCTCCCATCGCCACGGCGATCAGCACCGCGAGGAACGGGTTGAGGCTGTTATCGCGGGCCAGCAGGGTGCCAACGAAATAGGCGGTGCAGCCGACGATTGAGCCGACCGACAGATCGATGTTGCGAGTAAGAACGACCAGGGTCTGGCCGACCGCAACGATGGTGATGATGGTGACGCTCGCCGCGATCCGATTGAAGGTGCGCGAAGTATAGTAGTTGGCGATCAGCGAGCCGAAGAAGATAACTGCCACGATGATTAGCAGCAGCAGGCTCAGTTCGCGCACCTGCTCGGGGCGGATGTGGCGGCGGATCCAGTTCATGCCGCGGCTCCTGCGACCAGTTCGGCGCTCTGGCCCATTGCAGCGGTCATCACGGATTCCTGCGTTGCATCAGAGCGATCGAAGATCGCCATCTGCCGGCCCTCGCGCATCACCAGCACGCGGTCGCTCATGGCCAGCACTTCAGGCAGGTCCGAAGAGATGAGCAGGATGCCGATGCCTTCCGCCGCCAGTTCGGACACCATGGCATGGACCTCCGCCTTGGCGCCGACATCGATCCCGCGCGTTGGTTCGTCGAGGATCAGCACGGACGGCTTGGTGTTGAGCCACTTGCTCAGCATCACTTTCTGCTGGTTGCCGCCAGAAAGCTTGGCGACCGGCAGATCGACAGAGTCCGTGCGGATCTTCAGCCGCTTGCGGAATGTTTCGGCTGTCTCGCGCTCCAGTCCGAGGCGGATGAGGCCGAACTGGTTGAGGTAGCGCAGCAGGATCGGCAGCGTGATGTTGGCCGAAATTGACATCGGCAGCGACAGGCCGAGCTGCCGCCGGTCTTCCGACACGTACGCAATGCCGAAATCCATGCCTTGCCGCGGCGATTTGACGGCAATCGTCTTGCCGTTGAGGACGATGGTGCCGGCGGTGGCCGGCTCGATTCCGAACAGGGCCAGCCCCACATCGGTGCGCCCCGCGCCGATCAGCCCGCCGAAGCCCAGCACTTCGCCGCGGTGCAGGTCGAAGCTCACATCCGTGAACACGCCCTCGCGCCCGAGGCCCTTAACCGACAGCAGCAGGTCACCGCGCGGCGCGGGAGCGCGCGGTTGCAGCAACCCCATTTCGCGCCCGACCATATCGGCAATCGCCGAGCGCGGGGTCACGTCGGCGCGCGGCTTGGTCGATATCAGCCGGCCGTCGCGAAACACCGTCACCTTGTCGGCGATGTCGAACACTTCCTCCATGCGGTGGCTGACGAACAGGATCGCCACGCCCCGCGCCCTGAGGTCGCGCACCAGCCGGAAGAGCTGGGCCACCTCATGTGCCGACAGCGAGGCGGTCGGCTCGTCCATGATCAGCACACGGACATTGAGAGAGATGGCCTTGGCGATCTCGACCGACTGCTGCGCCGCGAGGGTGAGGCCGCGGGCCGAACTGCGTACGTCGATGGCGACGCCCAGCTTGGCAAGGATCGCCTCCGCTTCGCGGAACATTCCCCGCCATCGGACGATCTCGCCGCGGTTCTGGTGGCTGACGAAGATATTCTCGGCGACGTTGAGATCAGGAAATAGCAAAGGTTCCTGGTAGATGGCCGCGATCCCGGCGCGCTGGCCTTCGGCAGCGTTGCGGATGGTGATCGGCTGGCCATCGAGCAGGATGTCCCCGTGGTCAGGCTGGTAGACGCCGGTGATGATCTTGATCAGGGTGGACTTGCCAGCGCCGTTCTCGCCGAGCAGGGCATGCACTTCGCCAGGAAACAACTCCAGCGACACATCTTCGAGTGCCTGCGTCGCCCCGAAGCGTTTGGCGATATGGCGCATGCTCAGGACCGGGACGGCGGCCCGCTGGCTGGTTTCAGTTTCGGCGCTGGGCTGTTCCCGGTCCGACACAAATTCCCCCTCACAACGGACTTTGCCGGACGCCTAACGGCTGTTCTCGCGCAATTCCCACCCGGACTATATTGAAACGTTATCACAATGGGCAAGCGCCGATTCCAAATTTGTTACCTCGTCTTTCTCGGGACGTCTGAGACCTTGCGTTTCGCTGTCCCTGGTCTAATTTGGAAACGGTGCCAACGGCGACAGCGTAAGCGCGCGTGGTTCTGCAGAGGGCGAGCCTTGGGAGGGGTGCGTGGATCGATTTGATGTCATCGTTGTGGGGGGCGGGTCGGGGGGCGGAGTTGCCGCGGCCCGGCTGACCGAGGATCCCGATTGCCGTGTACTCCTGCTCGAAGCAGGGCCGGACTTCCCGCGCGAGGAGATTCTCCCGCCGCTCTTCACGATCAGTGGCGAGCACAGCTGGAAGTCGGCCGCCATACCGGAAATGGACTGGGAGTTCTACAACGCGGACCGCTCTGGCACCCTCAACGGCCGCCAGCTGTGGCTGCCCCGCGGCAAGCTGATGGGCGGCACGTCGATGGTCAACGCTACGATCGCCGCGAGAGGAGCACCGTTCGACTTCGATCGCTGGGCAGCCATGGGCAATTCCGGCTGGGCCTGGAACGATGTCTTGCCCTATTTCATCAAGATCGAGACCGACCTCGATTTTGGCGATCAGCCGATCCACGGCAACTCTGGACCGATTGTCATCCAGCGCTACAAGCCCGAGAGCTGGGCGCCGATCAATCGTGTGATGTACGAGTCCTGCGTCGAGCTTGGCATCCGCGAGGCCCCGGATCTCAACGCGCTCGATGCGCATGCCGGCGTCGTAGGGGTCATGCCCCACAATCGCTACAAGGAGGTGCGGCTCGGCACGCTTGTCACCTATATCCGCGCCGCACGTAAGCGCGCCAATCTGACCATACGAGCCGGTGCCGTCGTTGATCGCGTGTTGCTCAGGAACGGGAAGGCCGAGGGCGTCACCTTTGTCGATGGCAAGGGGGACAGCGAAATCGCCTATGCCGACGAGGTGGTTCTCAGCGCCGGCGTCTACAATACGCCCGCAATTCTGCAGCGCTCCGGGATCGGGCCGTCGGCGTGGCTGAAGCCACTGGGGATCGACGTTGCCGCTGACCTCCCCGTCGGCAAGAACCTGCTCGATCATCCCGGCTTCGGCATGATCTTCAAGGGCAGGGGGCTGGGAGTCACCACCGGACGCTCATTTGTCGCTGACGTGCGCGGTCCGGCGGGGCCCACTGGCGAGCCCGCCTGGCAAACCCACCCGTTCCCGGTCGACGAGGAGGAGGGGATGGCCGGGTTCTGGACCTATCTCACCCACGCTCTGGCGCAGGGCGAAGTGATCATCCAGAGCCGCGATCCGAGACAGGCGCCGCTGATTGACCACCGCTACAACACGGTTGAGCGCGACCGCCAGAACTTCGAGGATGCCCGCAACTTCTGCAAACAGATGCTGGCGAGCGCCACCTTCCGGCGTCACGGTGCCGAATGGGTCGACGACATCAATCAGCCGATCGTCGAGGCTCTGGCAGCGCGACTGGGCGCGGCCCATCATCAGGCAGGGACAGCCAAGATGGGATTGGCGAGCGACCCAACAGCGGTGGTCGACACGGAGTTGCGCGTTCATGGCTTCAGCAATCTGCGCGTTGCCGACACGAGCATCTATCCCGACAACGTGCAGCACAACACCAACCTGACGGCGCTGGTCGTCGGCGAGAGGGTGGCCGAGTTCGTTGCTCGCGGCCAATCGCACTGAGGCGCAGAGACATGGCTCGGGCGAGGATCGGGGTCATCGGGGCAGGGTGGTGGGCGGTGGCCAACCATCTGCCAGAGCTGCAGAAGAACCCGGCCTGCGAGGTCGTGGCGGTCAACCGCCTCGGAGCTGCCGAACTGGCCCAGGTGCAATCGACGTTCAAAGTAGCGCAGGGGTTCGAGGACTACCGCGAGATGCTGGCAACGGTGTCCATGGATGGCGTCGTTGTTGCGTCGCCGCACGTGCTTCACTTCGAGCATGCCAAGGCCGCGCTCGAGGCGGGATGCCATGTCCTTGTCGAAAAGCCGATGGCGACCACGGCCGCCGATGCCCGTGCGCTGGTTGACCTCGCGTCACGGCGGGGGCGGCAGATCCTTGTGCCCTATGGCTGGAATTTCCAGCATTTTGCCGCAGACGCGCACCGGCTGGTGGCCGGCGTGGGCAAGGTCGAACACGTCATCCTGCAGATGGCGTCTGCCCTCGATGACCTCTTCGCCGGGCAACCCATGCGGGAGACGGAGGGAGCGATGTTCCGGCCGCCGGCATCGACCTGGGCCGATCCCAAGCGCTCGGGCGGATACGGCTGGGGCCAGCTCGTCCACGCGCTGGGACTCCTGTTCTACATTGCCGACCTTGAGCCCGACGAGGTCTTCGCGATGACCGGCAAGTCGCCGAGCGGGGTCGACTACTACGACGCTGCGGTTGTCCGCTTCACCGGCGGAGCGACCGCCGCGCTGTCGGGTGCCTCGACCATTCCGAAGCACCGCAGCGTGCAGATCGACCTCAGGATCTTCGGGTCCGAAGGTGTGCTGTTTCTCGATATCGAGCGCGGGCGTCTGGAACTTCGTCGCCGCGACGGACGGGACGAGATCGTGCCGGTCACCGCTGAGGACCTCGGCTATTCCTGCATCGAACCTGTCGACCGCTTCGTCGACATTTGCCGGGGTACTCCCGTCGACAATCCTGCGCCCGGACTGGTCGGCCAGCGAGCTGTCGAGGTGCTCGACGCGATGTATCGCTCGGCGGCCACTGGCCGGATTGAGAGCGTCTAGCTTAACGGGAAACGGCCTGGGCGAAGGATTGGCGGAGCGGGTGGCCTACACCCGGTATTTTTCGATGACCGCCTTGTCCATCTCGATCCCGAAACCAGGACCCGTCGGGACCGCGTAGTAGCCGTTGTCGAACTTCGAGCGGTTCGCCACCAGGGCATAAAACATCGGGTCGCGGTCGCGATGAAAGGTTTCGATGTAGGTTCCGTTCGGCACCGAAGCCAGCAGATGCGCTGACACCTGCGGCTCTTCGTGATGTCCCATCTGGATGGTGAAGGCCTGCGCCAGGGCGGCGACGCGGCGCCACTCGGTCGGTCCGCCGCTCCAGCTCGCGTCGAAATTGCACACGTCGATCGCCCCGCTCATCATCAGGTCGCGGCAGCCCGCCCGGCTGATCTCGCTCTGTCCGGCGCAGACTGGGATGCCCATCAAATTGCGCGCCGCAGCGAGGTCGAGCCGGTCATTCTGCCAGTGGACCGGCTCTTCGAACCAGCGAATGTTGAGGTCCTCGGTGTAGCGCGAGAATTCGACGGCCTGCCTGAGGCTCCAGCCCTGGTTGGCATCGACCATTAGGTGAAACTCCGGGCCACCGCCGTCGCGGGCAGCGCGCACTCGCTCGGCGTCTTCCCTGGGCGACCGTCCGCCGACCTTGAACTTGCAGCCGGCATAGCCGTCGCGGCGGATCTGCTCCATCTCCTTGGAGAAATCGAGGAGTGTCTTGCCTTCCTCGTAGTAGCCGGCGATGCAGGTGACCGGAAGCTTGTCTGTGTAGCCGCCCCAGAGTTTGTAGAGCGGCGCGTCCAGCGCCTTGCCGACCGCATCCCACAGGGCGCTGTCGACGCACGCCTGGGCGCACATGGCGAGTTTGCGGTCGCGCAGGATGTTGGTCGAGGGTTTGCGCATCTTTTCCCAGCAGCCTTCGATATTGAAGGCGTCCATGCCGAGCAGCAGTGGCTGGATTTCATCGAGGATGATCTTGACCACCTCGCCCTGGGTCTCGAATTCGTCGCCGTTGTAGATCTCGCCGACTATGCCGGCCGATGTGTAGACGCGCGTAATGATCGTGCAGCGGTGCGTCATGAAATAGTTGCTGCCGCGGAAGGTCTTGGGCAGGGGCATTTCGAGTGCTACGCACTCGATGCGTTCGATCCTGAGTTGGGGAACCATCTTGCCCTCACGGCTTCTTAGAAACGTTTCCAAAACTAACCATAGTGGGCATGGAGGGTCAAGCGTGCGTCGTCGTCAGGCCTCGTGCTAACCCCCACTCGCATCGCAAAACGAAAGCATCTATAAGCCGCAATACGGCAACGGGAGTTCGACTGAAACGATGCGCAAGGGCGGCCGCAAATCGGCAACAATCAGGGATGTGGCGAGTACCGCCGGTGTCTCGGTCGGAACCGTATCGCGCAGCCTGAACGCACCCGATTCCGTGCGGCCCGTCACGCTTGCCAAAGTGCGCGCCGCCATCACATCGCTTGGCTTCCAGCCCGACAGCCGGGCACAGAACATGCGCCGGCGCAACACGATGACCATCGGCTTCGTGGTCGATGATATCGCCAACCCCTGGCATGCCAGTTCCTTCAAGGCCGCCGACGCGGTGTTGCGCGAAAAGGGTTACTCGCTCTATCTCGTCAACACCAACGGCCGGGCCGTCGAGGAAGCGACCGCCGTGGACATGCTGCAGCATGGGCGAGCCGACGGCCTGATCATGACAATCAACAACGAGCAGGATCCGCGGACGCTGAAGCGGCTCGAGGAGCTGCGGATTCCTTCGGTGCTGCTTGATCGGGATATTCCGCTCGAGATCGATGCGGTCCTCACCGACCACGCCAGCGGGATCACGCAGGCGACCCAATACCTGATCGAACTGGGGCACCGGCGGATCGCGATCATCACGGCGGGCAACGACATCCGTCCGGGCCGCGAGCGCGTGCGCGGCTTCGTCGAGGCGTTCATCAAGCGCGGTCTGCCGGTGCCCACTGACCTCATCCGATCACAGAGCCTCTCGGCCGAATTCGGTTTCCGCGAAGCGACGGCACTGCTCAGCGACCCGGATCGCCCGACCGCCATCATCGCTGCCGGGAACCGCATTCTCGTCGGCGTCCTTCGAGCATTCCAGCAGCGCGGCATCTCGGTGCCCGGCGATATTTCGCTTATCGGTTGCGACCGCTCGGATGTGGCGATGCTCTATCCGGGGCCCATCACCATCATCGATCGCGACGTCGACGAGATCGGCCGCACAGCGGCGCAGCTCCTGCTCGAGCGGCTCGAGCGACAGGTCGATCGGCCGGCGCAGCGCATTGTATTCCCGACCCGGCTGATCCTCGGTGGTTCCTGTGTCAGCGTGCGTTGAGGCGGTCACCGGCCCGAGGCGATGCGGTTGATCCGACGTGTACGCTGGTATTTTATGAACTGATCGAGCGCGACAGCGAGCACAATCACCGCGCCCGTCACGAAGGTCGACCAGGTGGCATCGATGCCGAAGAAGATCAGCCCAGAACTGATGACCTGGATGATCAGCATGCCCACCACCGCGCCGATGATGGTGCCATAGCCGCCCGAGAGCGGCGTGCCGCCGATGATCACCGCGGCGACCACCACGAGCACGAAATCGGACCCCTCAATCGGATCGATGGCGCCGCGGAAGCCGACGTACATCGCCCCCGAAAGTCCGCAGATCGCCCCCATCAAGACCAGCGTCTGCAGCCGCAGAAGCCCCGTCGGGATCCCAGCGAGCCGGGCTGCCTCGGGATTGGATCCCACTGCCTGCACCCGATAACCGAAGCGTGTGCGATGCAGCAGAAGATGCAGCGCGACGGCGAGGGCGACGAATACGATCCCGGCCACCGGCACTACGCCGAACAGCCGAAGCTTGAAGAACGTGAAGAACGAACTCGACGTATCCGAGGGGACGATGGCGCGACCCTGGTTCATCACCAGCGATAGCCCCTGGAACATTGAATATGTGCCAAGCGTCACGATGATAGCAGGCAGCCTGAGCCCCACTGCGATCACCCCGTTCACGAGGCCAAGTCCGGCGCCGAAGATCACTCCGGCCGAGGCGGCAAGCCACGGATCGACGCCCGCGACCATCAGCACCGCGGAAAACACCGCCGAGAAGTTGAAGATCCAGCCCACCGATAAGTCGATCTCGCGGATTGCCAGCAGGAACACCATGCCCACGGCCAGCATCCCTAGGAAGGTCGAGTTGCTGAGCAGCGAGAAGAGGTTCACCGGGTTGAGAAAACGCGGCCGGGACAGCCCGATGATGGCGACCATCACAAGCAGTGCGACGATGACCCCCACTTCCTCGGGAATACGAATGCGATCCCTGCGCGGCCGCGAGTCTGGTACGGAATGGTCGCCATCGGTCATGGCACAGCCTCCTTCGCCGGGACATCGTCCGGCCACTCGCCCGTGTTGACGAGGTGGAGGACATTGCGGCTGTCGAGCCCATCGCCCTGCACCTCGCCGACGAGGCGGCCCTGGTAAATGATGAGCACGCGATCGGACAGTCCGATCAGTTCGGGCAGCTCGGTGGAGCTGAACAGGACGATCCCGCCATTTGCGCTCATGCGACGGATCAGGCCGTAGATCTCGCGCTTGGCGCCCACGTCGACGCCGCGGGTCGGGTCATCGAGGAGGAACACATCCGGTCCGATCTCGAGCCACTTGCCGATGACCACCTTTTGCTGGTTGCCGCCCGACAGGGCGTTGACCGGCAGCAGCGCCGATGCGGCCTTGATCCGCAGCGACTCGATCTGTCGCTGCGCCCGCTCGAGCGCCTTGCCGTGCAGGAAGGTGAGGGGGCCGTCATTGCGGGCCCCGACGGCGACGTTTGAAATGTTGAACAGGATCGACTTCTCGAGCATCAGCCCGTTCTTGCGCCGATCGGCGGGAACGAGGCAGATACCCCGCCGCGCTGCTTCCGTCGGACTCCGCGGCAGGTCGCCACCGTCGGGGAAGGCGGCCATTCCATGGGCGGCCCGGGTGTTGCCAAACAGCAGCGACAGCAGATCAGAGACCCCCGACCCCTCGAGTCCGGCAATTCCGACAATTTCGCCCGAACGGGCCGAAAAGCTGATGTTGCGCAGCCGGCCGCCGCTGAGATTGCTGACCGAGAGGCCGCGTTCGGCCACGCCTTCCTTGACCGGTAACGGCGGCGGGAACAGCGCCTCGCGTTGCTGCCCGATCATCCCCTCGATCACTTCGGCGATGCTGAGGTTGCTTGTAAGCGCGGTCAAGACGTCCCGACCGTTGCGCGTGATGGTGATGCTGTCAGAGATCGAAAACACCTCCTCGAGCCGGTGCGACACGTAGAGAATGGTAATTCCCTGGGCGCGCAGGGCGTCGAGAACCCGGAACAGCCGCTCGGTCTCGGCCCGGTTGAGGGCCGAGTTCGGCTCGTCGAGAATGAGCAGCCGAGGACGCTCGATCAGCACCCGGCAAAGTTCCACCAATTGCTGCTCGCCGATGCTGAGGCGGGCGAGCGGCGCACGAAGGTCGACATGCAGCCCAAGTTGGTCGAGAAGGGCGCGGCTCTGCTCCTCCATCGCGGTCAACGAGATCAGCCCGTGGCGGGTCGGCTCACGGTTGACGAAGAGATTGGCCAGAACCGAGCGTTCGGGAAACAGGCTCAGTTCCTGATAGACAATGCCGATGCCGTGGGCCCGGGCAACACTGGGTCCATCGACGGTGATCGGTCGACCGTCGAGCAGGATTTCTCCACCATCGGGGCGCACGGCACCGGCAAGCACCTTCATCAACGTCGACTTGCCAGCGCCGTTCTCGCCCACCACTGCATGAATGGTGCCCGGCTGCACGACGAGGTTCATGTCGGCCATCGCGACCACACCACCATAGTTCTTGGTCAGGTGCCGAACCTCGATGAGCGGGGTGTTGGCCACGCGGTGTCTCCTCAAACGAGAAGGGCGGCCCGACGTGGGGCCGCCCCGTCATAAGCGTATCGGACCTTACTCGGATTCGGCCGAAATCGGCTGTGGCGCGGCGTTGAGTACGTCGGCCGTCAGCGAGTCCGCCCAGGGCTTGTAATAGGCAGCGGTCGCCGCCGGATCCGCCGCCAGCTTCTGCGCCTCGTCGAAGCTGATCGGTGTCAGGCCATTGCCCATGTCGACCTTGTCGGCAGTGACGATCTGCGCGCCCGCGTTGTAGAATCCCGCCCCGAGTGTCTTGCCGTTCTTGGCAGCGTTAACCAGCAGCGCGATCGGCAGATAGCCCTGCACATAGGCGCTCTGGCCGATGGTCACGTAAGCGTGGCCTTCCTTGATCGCCTTGAGGTTGAGCTCGGTGAGGTCATAGCCACCGGCAACAAACTTGTCGCCATTGGCAGCATTGAGCTGGCCGAGGCTTGTCACGTCCGGCGCGCAGAGGCCAACCAGCGCAACCGCATCGGGATTGGCTGCGTAGAGCTGCTCCCAGCGGTTGTAGTTTTCGACCGCCGAAACCTTCACGTCGAACGGCCCAAGGATCTTGAGGCCAGGTGCCTTGGACAGCGACTCCGTCACGCCCTTGGCACGGTTCTCGAGCACCGGAATGCCCGGGAAGCAATTGCCCAAAATGACCGACCCCTTGGCGCCATCGCCTCCCAATTTCTCGACGATCATGCGGCCGAGAACCCGGCCACTCTCGACCGACTTCTCGCCGACATAGGGGCCGTTCACGGCTTGGCTGAGCAGGTTGTACTGCACCACCGGCACGCCCGAGGCGACGATGTCGTTGAGGGCGCTGGCCATGGATTCGCCGGGAACCGACGTGGCGACGCCCTTGGCGCCGGCGTTGACGAAGTTCTGCACCAGCTTGAGCTGGCCCTCCGGCGCGCTGCCGGCCTGCTGCGCCACATTGAGCGTGACCCCCAGGTCCTTGGCCGCCTGCTGCGCCCCGTCGATGATCTGCTGCACGAACGGATCGCCCTGCGAGTGGGTGACGAAGGCATAGCTGTCCTGAGCGAAGGCGGTCGAGGCGCCGAGCGTCACCGCCAGTGCGGCGCCCAGAAGCGCGGTAGTCGTCTTGCGTGTGGTCATGGTTTCCCCTCCCTGGGAAGTGCAGTCTTTTCCGGTAGCCGCATCGGCCGTCGGACCGTCGGGTCAGATGGCGGTGAGCCCGCCATCGACGAACATGAAGGAACCAGTCATGTACGAGGCGTCGTCGGACGCCATGAAGGCGATGGCGCCGGCCACCTCATGCGGCTCGGCCCCGCGCCGCAGCGGAATTTGGTTGATCTGCCACTCGTAGACTTTTGGATCGGCCACCAGTTCGCGCACGATCTGGGTCAGGGTGAAGCCCGGCACCACGACGTTCACGCGGATGCCGTCTTTGGCGTGATCGACCGCCATCACCCGTGACAGGGCGTGCACGCCGCCCTTGCTTGAGCCGTAGGCGACGTTCGCCGGGGTACAGCCCGACATGCCCGTGGGAGATCCCGTCAGCACCACCGCGCCCTTGCCGGCAGTGGCCTTGATCGCACGGATGCCATGCTTGCAGGTCAGGTACATGCCGGTGAGGTTGACCCCCACCATCTCGTCCCAGACGTCTTTGGGCAGCTCGTCGACCGCGCGGTCGCGGGCTCCAGAAAAGATCGCGGCGTTGGAGCAGACGATGTCGACTTTGCCGAACGCCTCAAGCACGCGCTTGTAGCCCGCCTCGACCTGCGCCTCCTCGCGCACGTCAAGCTTGACCGCAATGGCCTCGCCGCCGGCAGCTCGGATCGTCTCGACCGTCGCCGCGGCTGAATCCGCATTCCAATCGAAGATACCAAGCCGGCAGCCTTCTTCGGCGAGACGGATCGCAGCAGCCTGGCCGATGCCCGCGCCCGAGCCGGTGACGACGGCAGTCTTGCCCATGAGGCCCCGCATTGACTCCCCCTCGCATCTGGTGCCCGGGCCCGTGTGTCTGGGTCTCTCGCGGCTCCGATCAGACGTCTATCAAAAATGATATCGTTTCTAAATCGCGCGTCAAGCTTTCTCGAAATTCTTGATATTGCACGACCAGACAAGGTGTTAGTGTTCAGATATCGATTTCAAATACCGGTCAGATCAGCGGAGTGCAGCCGAGCGGTGCTCGTTCTCGAGCACGATGATGTCGCTGGCCAACTGCTCGACGTGATCGTAGTCACCGACGGAGAGGGGGCGCGAAAGCCGTCCCGCCGAGGCGATGCGAACGGTATCGGCGGCCTCGTAAACCTCGAGCACTTCGGTGCAGAAGATTACTACAGCGTTGCCCTCGTTGGCGTAGTCGCGCAGCAGCCGGTAGATTTCCGCCTTGCTGTGGATGTCGACGCCGCGCGTCGGCTCCTCGAGTAGCAGCAGTTTCGGCTCGCAGTTGAGCGCCTGCGCGATCGCTACCTTCTGCTGGTTGCCGCCCGACAGCGAGCGGATCGGCTGCGTCGTCGTGCCGGTCTTGACCAGAAAGCGCTTCACCGCATCCCGCGCCAGATGCTTCATCGCCTGCGTCTTGAGCAGGTACCCGGCGCCAGCGATCTGGGGCCTGCCGAGGCGGACAAGTAGGTTCTCCCCCACGGAGAAATTGGAATAAAGGCTTTGCTGGCGTGTTGCGGGGACATAGGCGGTAAGGGTGTCGAGCGCCGACGTGCCAGTGCGGGTACCGATCTCGACGTCGCCGCTGCATCGTTCGAGCCCGGCCAGCGATCGCAGCAGCTCGCGCGCACCAGAACCCTCGACACCGAACAACGCGACGATCTCGCCCGGCCGCCCCTCGAAGTCGATATCGGAAAACGCCGTTCGATGCGTCCAGCGGCGCGTCCGGAACACTGGCGGCGCGCCTTCGTAGTGCAGCCGGTCCGCGGCGTTTTCCTGCGCGGCGCTGAGGACACTCTCTGTCACCAACTGCCGCGCGATGGCGTCCTCGCTGAGCCCGTCGCCCTCGAGAATGACCCGCACCTTGCCGTCCCGCACCACCGCCACGCGGCTGCAATGTGCGACGAAATCGGCGAGCCTGTGAGTGACGAGAACGACGATCTTGCCGGCCGCGGCCAGCCGTCCCATTTCGCGAAACAGCTCATCCGACTCTGCAGCCGTCAGCGCCGAGTTGGGCTCGTCGAACAGGAATACCTTGCAGTCGCGCGCCACGGCGCGCGCAATCTCGGTCCGCTGCTGGATGGCGAGCGAGCAATCCTCGAGCGGCCTGTCGCGGACCGTCCCGATCCCGAGCGTGTCCATGACGGCGGCATCGGCCGGGCCGAGCGTCGGCCGCTGCCTGGAGCCACCCTCGCGGCCCACCATGACGTTCTCGGCCACCGTCAGGTTGGGAAAGAGCTGCGGCTCCTGGTGGACCACCGCGACCGCGTGCCACTCGTCGACCGGCGACCAGGGCTTGCCGTCGAAGGTGAGGGTGCCAAGCGTCGGACGCTCCTCGCCGGCGATCATCCGAACCAGCGTCGATTTGCCGGCCCCGTTAGGCCCGGCTACGCCCAGGATTTCGCCGGGCCTGAGGTCGAGGTCGAGCCCGGCCAGCGCCACCGTTGCCCCGTAGGTCTTGGTGATGCCACGCAGCGAGATGCCTGAGCTTGCGGTGCCGCTCATGCGCCTCGGCTCTTGCGCAGCTTGGTCAGGAACAGGTCGAGCGCCACCGCACCGATGGTCACGGCGCCAAGGAAAATCTGCTGGACGTGCGCACCCGGCGACAGGATCGAAAGTCCGAGCTGGAGTTCGGCGAGCAACAGGGCGCCCCCGAGCGTCCCGATGACCGTGCCCTTGCCACCCGACAGGCTCGCGCCGCCGATGATGACGGCGGCGAACACGGGAAAGGTTTGCGACAGTCCGGTGTTGGGCTGGCTGGTCTGGATGAAGGAGAAGTCGAGGATGCCGGCGATCGCTGCCAGCACGCCGCAGAGGATGAAAGCGGTGACCTTGTAGCGGCGAACCGGCAGTCTCGCGAGATGCGCCGCGACCGGATTGCCGCCGATGGCCATCAGCCGGAAGCCGAAAAGCGACCGGTGCAAAAGGATCGCCACGACGATCGCGATCCCCAGCATCCACAGCACCTCGACCGAGAGCTGAAACGAGCCGAGCCCCTGCGTCAGACCGACGAAGAAGTTGAGCTGGTCCTCGGGCACGGTGGCGCCCGGGGGCGGGTAGGCGGGGTTGAAGGTTCCCGTATTCGAGACCCACAAGGTCACGCCGTAGAGAAGGTTATAGCTGCCCAGCGTCACGATGAACGATGGGATCTTGAAGCTGGTAACCAGAATGCCGTTGAACAGCCCGACTACCGCGCCAATCAGAATAGCGATCGGGATCGCGAGATAGACCGGTACTCCGTGAACGATCCACAGCACGGCCAGGGCGTTGATCGCGAGGCCGTAGGTGGCGCCGAACGATAGATCGATCTCGCCGACGACGATAACCAGCGTCAGTCCGAGCGCCATGATCGCGACCGAACTGAGCGAGCGGAGAACCGAGGCGCCCATGTTGAGGTTGGCGATGTTGGGGTTGATGGCGATGAAAATGAGCGCCACGACGACGATCGCCGCGAACAAGCCACCGATGCGCAGGGCGATGTCGAGCGTCGCCCGCCCGGCGCTG
>JANXSI010000226.1 GCA_025352765.1 Devosia sp.
GCTGCCCGGTGCGTGCGGATCATCACATCCCCGGGGCCTTATCGATCCTAATGGGAGCTGTCCCTGGCCGGACCCGTGGGTTCGGACATACGGCGCCCACCTACGTAAGTAGGTTCCCGGGATCGAATATCCCACGGCCAGGGCGGCACCTGAATTTTGGCGGGCGGGGATTCGTGGCTGATCCGAAGATCGAAGAAGGCAAGGCCGCGCTGCGGCTCGTGGCCCACGCCGCCCGCACTGCTATCCCGCTGCCCACCCGCACCGCCGCCGCGAAAGCGGCCGCCGCACACTTCTTCAAGTCCGTGCCGCTGAAGCCCACCGATGTCGTCGCCGGCTACTGGCGGATCAAGGATGAGATGGACTGCCAGCCAATCCTGATCGGGCTGATGGATTCGTTCCAGCCCGTCTGCCTGCCGGTGGTGATGGGCGACGAACTGCCGCTGCAATTGCGGCTCTGGGAACAGGGCGCCTCGCTCTACGAAGCGGGTTTCGGCACACTCGCCCCCTCGGAGCTCGCCCCGCAGGTCGAACCGGACGTCATCGTCATGCCGCTCCTGGGCTTCGATCGCTTCGGTACGCGGCTCGGCTATGGCGGCGGCTACTACGACCGGACGCTGCAGCAGTTGAAGAAGCGTCCCCTCCTCGTCGGCATCGCCTTTGCGGCCCAGGAACTCGACACCATCCCGCGCGAACCCCACGACGTGCCGCTCGACATGATCGTGACCGAACAGGGCGCCCGCAGCTTCGAGCACCCCAGCGCATGAAATTCCTGTTTCTGGGCGACGTCGTGGGCCGCACCGGCCGCGACGCCATCACCGAGCGCCTGCCGGGCATCATCGCCGAATACGGCTTCGATTTCGTGGTGATCAACGGCGAGAACGCCAGCCATGGCCGCGGCCTCACCGAGCAGCATTTCCGTGACCTGCGCGATGCCGGCGCCGATGCGGTGACGCTGGGCGATCACGCCTGGGACCAGAAGGATACCCTCACCTATATCGGTCGCGAGCCGACGCTGATCCGGCCCATCAACATGTCGCCCGAGGCCCCCGGCCGCGGCGCCAATCTGATCGAGGGTCGCAACGGCCAGCGCGTGCTGGTGATCAATGCGCTCGGCCGCGTCTTCATGGACCCCGCCGACGATCCGTTCCGGGCGGTCGAAGCCGCGATCGCCGCCTGCCCGCTGGGTGAGCAGGCCGACGCCATCGTTGTCGACTTCCACACCGAAGCGACGTCGGAAATCCAGACCATGGGCTTTTTCCTCGACGGGCGCGCAACGCTCGTCGTCGGCACCCATACCCACATCCCCACGGCCGACGCGCGCATCCTCAAGGGTGGCACGACGCTGATGGCCGATGCCGGCATGTGCGGCGACTACAATTCGGTGATCGGCGTCGACGTCGAGGAGCCGCTGAGCCGGTTCCTGACCGGCATCTCCTATGGGCGCTTTACCCCGGCCGAGGGCGAGGCGACCCTCTGCGGCGTCGCGGTCGAGACCGATCCGAGGAGCGGGCTTGCCATCAAGGTCAGCCCCGTGCGCATCGGTGGAACACTGTCCCAGTCGCTGCCGGCGTTCTGACGGGCCGGAACCGCGCCTAGGGGCCGCTCCTAAAGCTTGAACAGAGCGTCGGCGGCGCTGCGGGTCTTCTGTCGCGCCTCGATCGCCGCCTGCAGCCGGGCGATCTCGCCTTCGAGGAGGCCGATGCGGGCCAGCAGTTCCTCGACCGACATGGTGTCGATCGGCATGCCGACTTCATGCAGTTTGGGCTTTTTCACCTGGTCATCGTCGAACATGGTGGGGCTCCTTGTTTTGACGAATTCTAGCCTTCGGCGCTTGTGGAACAACCCCGATCCCGATCAACTGTGCGCATGTCCATTCCTCCTCAAATGCTCGCCATCGTCGCCGACGGGTTCGGCAGCCCCGACGTGCTCGGGGTTCAAACCGTGCCGACGCCCGTCCCGGCCCCCGGCGAGGTGCTGATCCGCGTTAGCGCGGCGGGAGTGAATGCCCCGGACCTGTCGCAGCGGCGCGGCGACTATCCGCCCCCGCCCGGCGCCTCGCCGCGCCTCGGACTTGAAGTATCGGGCGAAATCGCCATTGCGGCGGGCGAGTGGTCCGTCGGCGACAAGGTCGTCGCACTCTGCAACGGCGGCGGCTACGGCCAGTACGTCGCGGTACCGGCCGGCCAGGTGCTGCCGGCACCCGCGAACTGGTCGCTGGTCGACGGCGCGGCGCTGCCCGAAACCTGGTTCACCGTCACCCAGACGCTGGTGATGCGCGCCGGCCTCAAGGCCGGGATGAGCGTCCTCGTCACCGGCGCCGCCGGCGGCATCGGCGGTGCCGCGATCCAGATCGCGAAGATTCTCGGGGCCGATCCGATCGCCATCGTCTCGTCGGCCGAAAAGGCCGATTACGCGGTGCACCTCGGCGCCCGTGCGGTGATCCGCGGCGACCGCGAGGATGTCGCGGCCCGGGCCCGCGAGCTGACGGGCGGCAAGGGCGCCGACCGGCTCGTCGACGTGGTCGGCGGCGACATGACCCGGCACCTTGTCGACGCCGCGGCGCGGCACGGCCATCTGGTGCTGATCGGCAGCCTCGGCGACCGCAGCTCGACGCTGCCGCTGGGCAAGATCGTCGGCAATCAGCTGATGCTCTCGGGGTCGACGCTCCGTCCGCAGTCGCCCGAGACCAAGGCGGCAATCGCCAGCCATCTGCGCCAGCACCTTTGGCCGGCGCTCGGCGATCCGGCCCTGCCCCACCCGAAAATCCGCCATTTTCCGCTGGCCGAGGCCGCCGCCGCGCATCGGGCGGTGGAAGACCGGGCGCACTACGGCAAAGTCGTTTTGCGCGTCGACTAGCAACCCGGAAGGGCCCAGGACTGCGATTTGTGCGCTTCGCCAGACAATCGTTGAAAAAGCGCCACTAAACCCGTATATTGCCGCTAGTTCCCCCTCAGCATAGTGCCGGAGGCGGAGCGGTCCGGGTGAAACCGGCCGCACCGAAGAGAGAGATTTATCATGGCCACGACCCTGTTGATGCCCAAGGCGACCGCCGTTTGGCTGGTCGACAACACCGCGCTGAGCTTCGATCAGATCGCCGCCTTCTGCAGCCTGCATCCGCTTGAAGTGCAGGCCGTGGCCGATGGTGACGTGGCCGGCGGCATCATGGGCGTCAACCCGATCCAGAACGGGCAGTTGACCAAGGAAGAGATCGAGAAGGCCGAGGCCGACCCGAGCTACTATATGAAGGTGTCCGAGCCGAAGGTTCGCGTTGCCGCCGCCAAGCGCAAGGGCCCGCGCTACACCCCGATCTCGCGTCGCAACGAGCGTCCGAACGCCATCCGCTGGCTGCTGCGCAACCATCCCGAACTCAAGGACGCGCAGATCATGCGCCTCGTGGGAACCACCAAATCGACCATCGATTCGGTGCGCGAGAACACCCACTGGAACTCGACCAACATCCAGCCGATGGATCCGGTGACGCTCGGCCTCTGCTCGCAGATCGACCTCGATCTCGAGGTCAAGCGCGCCGCCAAGGGCACGCCGCAGCCGGACGAGGCCGATCAGGGCACGATGCTGCTCACCGCCGAAGAGGCGATGGCGAGCTCGGGCGGCCGCACCGGCACCACCGACCTGCTGCCCGGCGGCGAACCCCGCCGCTCCGAGCACCACGAAGACGACATCGACGCCGACTCGGTGTTCGCCAAGCTCAAATCGGTCAAGCACGACACCGCCGACCGCGACTAAGCCACAAAATGCGGTAGGGGAGTTTCATGGCTGGAAATCCCCTCCTCGCTGTTCTGGTTCTGCTGGTCGTCGCGGTGGCGCTGGTCCCGGTCTTCAAATGGCTGGGGCTGGGCACCGTGCTGGGCTATCTGGCCGCCGGCGTCGCCGTCGGCCCCTTCGGCTTCCGGCTGATTTCGGACACCCAGACGATCCGCTCGGTTTCCGAGTTCGGCGTCGTCATCATGCTGTTCCTCATCGGCCTCGAAGTGCATCCGCTCGAGCTCTGGCGACTCCGGCACAAGGTGCTGGGGCTGGGCGTCGGCCAGTTGCTGGCGACGGCCGCCATCATCGGCGTCTCGCTGTACGCGCTGGGCCTGACGTGGCAACCGGCGCTGATCGTCGGACTGGCGCTCGCCATGTCCTCGACCGCCATCGCCATGCAGTCGGTGCAGCAGCGCGGCATCGGTCCGACCGACACCGGCCGGGCGACGCTGGTGACACTGCTGGTCCAGGACATGGCGGTGATCCCGATTCTCGCGCTGATCCCGGTGCTCGCAGCGACCCGTCGCATTCCGCAGAACCTCGGCGTCGAAGTGACAGACGTCGCCGACGCCGTAACCAATCCCTATGGCTGGTGGATCGCGCTGGTGATCATCGGCGGCTTCGTCGCGGTGACGCTCGCCTCGCGCTACCTGATGAACCCGCTGATGCGCTGGGTGGCGATGGCCAAGGTGCCCGAAGCCTTCACGGCGCTCGGCCTGCTGCTGGTGATCGGCGCCGCCTTTGCCACAGAGAGCATGGGGCTCTCGCCCGCGCTGGGCGCGTTCCTTGCCGGCGTGCTGCTCGCCGACAGCGAGTATCGGCACGAACTCGAGGGCAATCTCGAGCCGTTCAAGGGACTGCTGCTCGGGCTGTTCTTCATTTCGGTCGGCATGGGCATCGCCTTCAGCGTGCTGTTCGCCGAACCGCTTCGCGTGCTGAGCCTCGTGGTCATGCTGATCGGCATCAAGGTCGGCGTGCTCTACGTGCTCGGGCTGTTCTTCCGCATGCACATCGCCGACCGGCTGCTGATGGCAATCCTGTTGAGCCAGGCCGGCGAGTTCGCTTTCGTGCTGCTGCAGTTCGCCCGCTCGGCGACGCTGCTGTCGAGCCAGCAGGAGCAGCTCTGGACGGTGGTGGTCGCCCTTTCGATGGCGCTGACGCCGGTGCTGCTGCTGATCTTCGACCGTCTCGTCATCCCCTCGATCAACCGCCGCGTTCCGGTGCCCGAGATCCCCGAGGGCCTGCCCGAGGGCCGCAAGGTGATCGTCCTCGGCTATGGCCGCTTCGGCCAGATCGTCACCCGGCTGCTTCGCGCCCAGGGCTATGCCATGACGCTGATCGACGACGATCCGGCGCAGATCGAACTGGTCAAGCGCTTCGGTGTAAAGGTGTTCTACGGCGACGGCGGCCGGCTCGACATCCTCAATGCGGCCGGCGCCGCCGACGCCGAAATGATCGTCATCGCAGTGGCCGGCGGCGATCGCATTCTCGCCATCGCCGAACTGATCCGCCGGCATTTCCCCAACATCCGGATCGCCGCCCGCGCCATCGATCGCAGCCACGCCCACCAGTTGATGACGCTGGGCGTCGAGGCATTCGAGCGCGAAACCTTCCGCGGGGCGCTGGCGCTCGGGGAAAAGGCCCTGGTCGCGCTCGGCACCGCGCCCGACGAGGCCCGCCGCGTCGCCGATGCCTTCGAAGCGCATGACGAGAGCCTGCTCACCCAGTCCTATGCGCTGCGCGACGACCGCGACGCCTATATCGGCTTCGTCCGCCGCTCGACCGACATGCTCGACCGGGTGATGCGCGCCGACCGCGATGCGCAGGAAGTCCCGCCGGCCGAGGACAAGGCGGCCGAATAGCACCTTGCTTGAGCGGGCTGCCACCAAGCTTTGCTTGACAAACCGGGCACGGCGCGGTCCGGGATAGCGACTTTCCCGCCTCTTGAGTCCCCATGATCGATCCCTGGTTCTGGTCCGTGGCAGTGGCCACTGTCGCGCTCGTTGCGCTGTCGAAATCGGGCCTGCTGGGCAGCCTCGGTATGGTCGCAGTGCCCATGCTCGCGCTGGTGATGCCGGCGCGCGAGGCAGCGGGCATGCTGCTGCCGCTCCTTTGCATCATGGACCTGATCGGGCTGCTCGCCTTCCGCCGTGAGGTCAACTGGCCAGTGGTGCGCGTCATGCTCGCGGGTGGCTTGACTGGCACGATTGTCGGCTGGGTCCTGTGGAGCTTTATCACCGACGCCGAGGTGCTGCTGCTGGTGGGCATCATCACCACGCTGTTCATCATCGATGCCGTGGTCCCCTGGCGGCAGCGTCTTGCCCAAGGGGCGCCGCCGTCAAAGCCCTGGGGAGTGTTCTGGGGTGGCGTTGCCGGCCTCACCAGCTTCATTAGCCACACCGGCGGCCCGCCGGCACAGATCTATCTGCTGCCGCAGCGCATGCCACCCAATGTCTATTCGGGCACGACGGTCGTGTTCTTTGCGGCGATCAACTACAGCAAACTGATCCCATACTATTTCCTCGGCCAGCTTTCGGTCGCCAACCTCGAGGTCGGGGCGATCCTCGCGCCGATCGCCATCGTGTTCATGCTGGCCGGCGTCTGGCTGGTGCGTCGGGTTTCGGCCAAACTCTTCTACCAGCTCGCCTATGTGCTGGTGTTCTTCATCGCGCTGAAGCTCATCTATGATGGGTATGTCGGCGTCTTCATGGGAGGTCACGCATGAGCTACCGTCTCGACCATATCGCGCTGCTCGTTCGCGACCTCGAAGAGAGCGTCGGCTTCCTCACCGAAACACTCGGGCTGACCGAGATGGCCAACCCGATGGGCGGCACGGCGATCCGCTGGATCGAGATTGGCGACGGCCGCCGCTTTCACGTGCAGGCTGGCGACGTCTCAGAGGTCCATGTCGAAAAGCAGACCCACTTCGCGCTTAGCACCGGCGACTTTGACGCGGTGCTGACGCGCTTTGTCGCCGAGGGTGTGGCGTTCTCCGACATGAAGGGCACACCGGGCGGCATCAACGTTCGCCCCGACGGCATGCGGGCGATCTTCGTCGAGGACCCCAACGGCTACTGGTTCGAGATCAACGATTTTCCGGCCTAGCCTGTTGGCAGGAGGGCCGCCTGAAATCTTCTAGAGGCTGTCGAAAACCGGCCCGGCCGTTCGTCCATAAGGTGAAGGCGGGGCGACCGGTCCCGCAGCCAATTTTGAGGAGAGATCATGCCGCAATACCTGGTCGCCATTCACCATCCCGATGGCTACGACGCGGCATCGGTCGAGGACGAGGCCATGAGGCGCGAGATATCCGCCCTCAACGCCGAGATGCAGGCGGCCGGGGTCCGGCGCTTCGCCGGCGGCCTGCAACCGCCGACACTGGCCGTGTCGGTACGCGTCAGACCTGGAGGCGATGTCGTCACGACTGACGGGCCCTATCTCGAAACCAAGGAGCACGTCGCCGGCTTCTGGATCCTCGAGACCGCCGATCTCGAGTCGGCGCTGGGCTGGGCCCGCAAGGCCACGGTTGCCTGCCGGGCGCCGGTCGAGGTGCGGGCGTTCAACTGACGGGTGGAGGCGCGGCGCGGCCCGGGTCCCGGAAAATGAAAAGGCCCGGGGAGGAGCCCGGGCCGAAATCCTGCGTCGAACTGCTGCTTACGCCGCGTGGCTTTGCAGTTTCTGCAATTCGTCCTTGATTTCGAGTTTTCGTCGCTTGAGCTCTGCAACTGCCAGATCGTCGTAGCTGAGATGGGCCATCTCATCCTCGATCTTCCGGTCTAGTTCCTTATGCCGCCTCTCGAGGGCAGCGATATGGCCTTCAGTCGTCATGACAACTCCTTTCAAGCGTTCCGAACCGTACCATGTTATAAAACAGTCATAGTCGTTGTCGACGGCTTAACGCGCCCGTGTAAAAGGCGGTGTAAATCCCCCCGCCGATGCGCTAACGATCCGTCTGAGTGGCCC
>JANXSI010000529.1 GCA_025352765.1 Devosia sp.
CGAATGGCCGACTTGCGCCATCACCGAACTCACCCGCAATCGTCCCCAACTCCGACGCTAAGGGAACAGACTAGGCGAGCAGCGTTAAGAACGCTTTAAACCTCTGCAATCGATTACAAAGTGTTCGATACTGTACTCTCGACGATTTACTTCTGGGGGGCGGCTAAATCACATCAGCTCTGCCGGTCCAGCAATAGCCGGCGCGCCGCATAGGTCTTGAGCCTGAGGCCGTTGAGCTTGATGAAGCCCTCGGCATCGTGGTGATCATAGGCCACGGCGCCCTCTTCGAAGGTCACAAGATCCATCGAATACAGCGAATTGGCCGAGGAGCGGGCGATGACACTGGCCGAGCCCTTGTAGAGCTTGACCGTGACCTCGCCGGCAACGAAGCGCTGGGTGTGGTCGATCGCGGCCTGCAGCATTTCGCGCTCGGGCGAGAACCAGAAGCCGTTGTAGATGAGCTCGGCATATTTGGGCATGAGCTCATCCTTGAGATGGGCCTCGCCGCGGTCGAGCGTAATCGACTCGATGCCGCGGTGCGCCGCGAGAAGAATGGTGCCGCCCGGGGTTTCGTAGAGGCCGCGGCTCTTCATGCCAACAAAGCGGTTCTCGACGAGGTCGAGCCGGCCGACGCCGTGCTTGCCGCCCAGTTCGTTGAGTTTGGTCAGCAGCATGGCAGGCGACAGACGTTCGCCATTGACCGAGATCGGGTCGCCCTTTTCGAAGCCGATGGTGATGATTTCGGGCTCGTTGGGGGCCTTTTCCGGATCGACAGTGCGCTGCGCCACATAGTCGGGCGCCGGCACCGCCGGGTCTTCGAGCACCATGCCCTCCGACGAGGTGTGCAGCAGATTGGCGTCGACCGAGAACGGCGCTTCGCCGCGCTTGTCCTTGGCGATCGGGATCTGGTGCTTTTCGGCGTAGTCGAGCAGCGCCGTGCGCGAGCGGAGGTCCCATTCGCGCCACGGCGCGATGACCTTGAGGTTCGGCGCCAGCGCATTCGCGGTGAGCTCGAAGCGCACCTGATCGTTGCCCTTGCCGGTGGCGCCATGGGCAATGGCGTCGGCGCCGACTTCCTCGGCGATGTCGACAAGGTGCTTGGCGATCACCGGGCGGGCGATCGAGGTGCCGAGCAGATACTGGCCTTCATAGACGGCATTGGCGCGGAACATCGGGAAGACGAAGTCGCGCACGAATTCCTCGCGCACATCGATGATGCGGATGTCCTTGATGCCGAACATCTCGGCCTTCTTGCGCGCCGGCTCGAGCTCTTCGCCCTGCCCGAGGTCGGCGGTGAAGGTCACGATCTCGGCCTGATAGTGCTCCTGCAGCCACTTCAGCATGATCGAGGTGTCGAGGCCGCCCGAATAGGAGAGCACAATCTTCTTGATGTCTTTGGTCATTTTTCCCTACGGCGTCCGCGTGCCCGAAACCGGCATCCAGTTTGGGCGTCCGCCTGGACGCCCGCTTTCCGGGGCAGTCCCCGGGTTGAAATCGGCGGCACCCTATTCAAGCGGCCTTGGCCGTGCAATGACCCAGCACACGCCAACGAGGCCAAAATGCCCCAATTCCTGCCGGATGCGACGACAATCCTGACCTTTGCGCTGGCATCGCTGGTGCTCATCGTCACGCCCGGACCCGATATGGCGCTGCAGCTCAGCCGCTCGATCAACTATGGCCGGACACATGGCATCGTCACCGTCATCGGCACGCTGGTGGGCGTCCTTGTCCACAGCGCGCTGGTGGCGTTCGGCATTTCGCTGCTGATCGTCGCGGCGCCGCCGGCCTTCCTGGCGCTAAAGCTTGCGGGCGCGGTTTACCTCATCTGGCTCGCATGGCAGGCGATCCGATCAGGCGGCGGGTTCAAGCTGGCGGCCGCGGCGAAACGGCCGCCGACGCTGGCCCAGAGTTTCTGGTCCGGGGTGCTGATCGACCTGCTCAACCCCAAGATCGTCTTGTTCTTCGTGACGTTCCTGCCGCAGTTCGTGCATGCGGGCGATCCGAACGCCACCAGCCAGCTCTTCTTCCTCGGGGTCGAATATGTGCTGGTGTCGCTGCCGATCGGCATTGCGATCGTTCTTGGCGCCGGCTGGCTGACGGCGGCGCTGACCCGCAGCAAGACGGTCGAGCGCGTGCTCAACTGGAGTTTTGCGGGCGTGTTCGCGACGTTTGCTGCAGTGATCCTCTCGGCCCAGGCGCGGCACGCATGAACTACCGCCACGCCTTCCATGCCGGCGGCTTCGTCGATGTGATGAAGCACATCATCCTCGTGCGGCTGATCGAGTATCTGAAGCTGAAGCCGGGTGCCTTCCGGGTGATCGACACGCATGCGGGGCTCGGGCGCTACAGCCTCACCAGCGAGGAGGCGAAGCGGTCGCCGGAGTTCCTCAACGGCATCGCCAAGCTGCTGAAGGCGGAAATTCCCGAGAAAGTTCAGCCGCTTATCCAGCCCTACCTCGACATCATCGCGGCCGAGAACCCCAATGG
>JANXSI010000280.1 GCA_025352765.1 Devosia sp.
TGCTGATAGTCGACGTTGACGCCCATGATCGACATGCCGTTGTTCATCACGCCCATGATGAAACCGCCGACCACCGAGCCCGCCACTTCGCCGATGCCGCCCATCGCCGAGGCTCCGCCGATGAAGACCGCCGCGATCACGTCGAGTTCGCTGCCGAGGCCCGCCGCCGGAACAGCCTGCCCGAGTCGCGCCGCGATGATCAGCCCGCCCAGTGCCGACAGCACGCCCATGTTGATGAACACCAGGAGCGTCAGTCGGTCGGTCTTGATGCCCGAGAGCTGCGCCGCCTTGACGTTGCCGCCCATCGCATAGACGCGGCGGCCGATCGTGGTCTTCTTGGTGACGAAGACGAACAGCGCGATCAGCAGCGCCATGACCACGAGAACGATCGGCAGGCCCTTGTATGTCGCGAACTGGTAGACAAGGAACAGAACCAGCGCGCCGATCACCAGCGTCTTGATGGCAAACAGCGCGAACGGCTCGGCTTCATAACCGTGCCTCTCGCGCGTCGCCCGCGACCTCAGCCCGAAGAAGATGTAGGCAAGAACGCCTACGACACCGATCACCACGGTGGTCATGTGGAGCGTCAGCCCACTGCCCACAATTGTCTTTCCCGCGGCATTCACGGTCGGGGCGATGAGGGTGATCGTCCCGATGAAATCGGGCACGAAACCCGAGCTCAACTGCTTGAAGGAATCGGGGAGCGGGCCAACGGAGGACCCCCCGCCGAGCAGTGCCTGGCACATGCCGCGGAAGATCAGCATGCCAGCCAGCGTCACGATGAAACTGGGGATCCGATGATAGGCGATCCAGTAACCCTGTGCCGCGCCGATCGCCCCACCAAGAATCAGGCAGACGATGGCGACGACAAGCGGATTGCTGAACGGCCCGAGTGGCCAGATCACCATCATCATGGCCGCCAGCGCGCCAATGAAACCGGCGACCGAACCGACGCTGAGGTCGATATGCCCGGCCACGATCACCAGCAGCATGCCCAGTGCCATCACGATGATGAAGCTGTTCTGCTGCACCAAGTTGCTGAGGTTCACCGGCTTGAACAGCGTCCCCGACGTCGTCAGCTGGAAGAAGATCATGATCGCGATGAGCGCGAGAACGAGTCCGTAGTCGCGCAGGTTGGTGGCCAGCGCCGAGACGGCAAAGCGCGGCCCCGGCTGCACGTCCTCGGCGACAGTCGTCTGCGGCACGGGGGAGGTTTCGATGGTCATGAGGCTATCCCTTCTCCGCGAACGATTGCCCGCATGATCTTTTCCTGACTCGCATCCTTGGCGGCCATTTCGCCGACCAGGCGGCCTTCGTTCATCACATAGATACGATCGCTGACGCCCAGCAGTTCGGGCATCTCCGACGAAATGACGATGATCGCTTTACCCTCGGACGCGAGGCGCGCGATGATCGTGTAGATTTCATATTTGGCGCCCACGTCGATGCCGCGCGTCGGCTCGTCGAGGATCAGCACTTCCGGATTGGCGAACAGCCACTTGCTGAGCACCACCTTCTGCTGGTTGCCGCCCGAGAGATTTCCCGTCTTCTGGTAGACGCTCGAGGAGCGGATATTGGTCTTGCCGCGGTACTCGTTGGCGACATCCAGTTCGCGCAGATCGTCGATCACACCGTGGCGCGACACGCCGCCGAGATTGGCCAGCGACACATTGTGCTTGATGTGGTCGATGAGGTTCAGACCGTAGGTCTTGCGATCCTCGGTGACGTAGGCGATCCCCTGCTCGACGGCCCGACCAACCGAAGAGACATCGATCTTCTTGCCCTTGAGGAACACCTCTCCGGTGATCCGCCGGCCATAGGAGCGGCCGAACAGGCTCATCGCGAACTCGGTACGGCCGGCGCCCATCAGTCCGGCAATGCCGACGACCTCGCCCTTGCACACATTGAGGTCGATCCCTTTGATCACTTGCCGCTCGGCATGCAGCGGATGGTAGACGGACCAGTTCTTTACCTCGAACACGACTTCGCCGATCTTGGGATCGCGCGGCGGGTATCGGTCGTCGAGCGCCCGGCCGACCATCGAGGTGATGATCCGGTCCTCGGTGATCTCGCCCTTGGCGAGCGTTTCGATGGTCTGGCCATCGCGAATGATCGTCTTCACCCACGAGCTCATTTCGCGCAATGCCGGCGACGACCAGTCGATCTACTACCAGGTCACGCGCGGCGCGGCGAAGCGCGCGCACGAATTTCCACTGAACG
>JANXSI010000300.1 GCA_025352765.1 Devosia sp.
TCCACATTTCGCCCGGCATCGGCCATGGCATCGCAGCCGACGGGCTGCAGTTCGCGACTGATTTCCTGGCGCTGGCGCTCGCTCCCAAGGCCTAGAGCCGCTTGCCTTTTTGCGCTTCACAGCGGCGTCACACTGCATATAGTATATCCCTAATATGCGTGCTGCCGATTCCCATCGTGGGAGCCTCCGGTGACCATCCATGTGTCTCCAGAGTCGTGTCCTGCACTGGTTCTGAACGCCGATTACCGGCCGCTCAGTTACTATCCGCTGTCGCTTTGGTCGTGGCAGGATGCGATCAAGGCGGTGTGCCTGGATCGCGTGCAGATCGTCTCCAACTACGATCGCGTCATCAAGTCGCCCAGCTTCGAGATGTTCATTCCGAGCGTCGTGTCGCTCAAGGAATATGTGAAGCCGGCGCGCCATCCGGCGTTCACCCGGTTCAACGTATTCCTGCGCGATCGCTTCCAGTGCCAGTATTGCGGCGCGCGCGATGATCTGACCTTCGACCACGTCATCCCGCGCTCGAAGGGTGGCCGCACCACCTGGGAAAACGTCGTCGCCGCCTGCGCGCCGTGCAATCTGCGCAAGGCCAACCGGCTGCCGCGCGAGATCAAGATGTTCCCCATGCAGTCGCCGTTCCAGCCGACCGTGCATGATCTGCACAACAATGGCCGGGCGTTTCCGCCCAACCATCTGCACCAGAGCTGGCTCGATTACCTGTACTGGGACATTGAGCTCGAACCCTAGGCTCGACGCGCGGCCTGCCAATAACTATTATTGGTCCGTCACGCGATGGAGGACCAGATGGCGATCAGTGCAGAACTCGGCGAAAAGCTCGAAGCGGTGGTCAACGACCTCGTCGCCAACGGGCGCTACAACTCCAAAAGCGAAGTGCTGCGTGAAGGCGTCCGCCTGGTGCAGGAACGCGAGGCGGCGCTGGCGGAGTTCTATGCCAAGATCGACAAGGGCATTGAGGATGTCCAAGCCGGGCGGGTGAAGCCTCTGGAGGAGGTAGTCGCTCGCCTAAGTGCCAAGTACCGCGCAATGGCCGAGCGCACCTAGTGAGCGTGCGTCTATCCGACGCGGCAGAAGTCGACCTTGAGGAGATTGGTGACTTTATTGCTGTTGACAGTCCACGTCGGGCGAACAGTTTCGTGCTCGAGCTTCTCGATCAGTGCGCATCGCTGGCGGACTATCCTGCACGGCACCCGGTGATCGGTGCACGACACGAGCTCGAGCTCAGGCGATATGCCTATAAGGGCTATCTGATCGTCTACGTCGTAAGCGATGATGGCATCGAGATACTTCGGATCGTGCACGGCGCTCGTGACTTTGATCGCCTGCTGTTCCCCGACACCTAGCTCCGCCCGCGCCGCGCCTGCACGACCATCGCGGCCAGCAGCAGCACCACCACCGCCGCCGAGATCAGCGCATTATATCCGGCAAGCGAAATGCCGAAGAGGCGGAACTGCACGGCATCGCACGGGATCGACTTTTCCACCGTGCCCGTTTGGAGGGCGTCGAAGCTGAGGTTGCCGCCGGTGCCGGTGCATGCGGTCGGGCCGGGCCAGAAGCCCCATTCGACGCCGGCGTGGTAGCTGCCCATGTAGGTCGACCAGACAAAGATCAGGGCGGCGACGGCGATGCCCACATACCAGACGGTCAGCGGCAGGCGGTTCCACAGGATCAGCACCAGCGCCAGAACCGGCAGGCCCCAGTAATAGGCGAGGCGCTGCTCGAGGCAGAGTTCACAGGGCACGAGGCCCCCGATCAATTGGCTGCCCCAGGCGCCGGCAATGGTGGCGAACGCCAGCACGAAGGCGATGGCGACAAGGATCTTGTCCATCGGCAGGGTCCGGGTGGAGCTCGAAGGCAGAGTGCTGGTGGTCATGGTCGCCTGCATATTGATTTGACGCGGGATTGAGGCCGTTCCTTGGTCGAAAGCAAGTCCCTCTCGCGGCGATGTTACGGGGCGCCGCCGCCCGCAGCCACGAGTCCCAGCCGCTGCATGATGCCCAGCGCGTTGCGCGGGGCATTGGGCTTATCGGTTGAAACGAAGAACCCAAAGACGTCGCGTTCGGGCTGCTTTGCGGCCATCGGTTCGACAAATGTGCCGCCGACCAACGGCTTGCCGGCGCTCAGGGCGCTGAAGCGGGTCGTCCACCCGTCGAGCTCTTCGGCCATGTAGCGGTCGGCTCCCGGTGCCCCTTGGAGGCGGCAATAGGTGAAATCGGCGGTCTGGTCGCAATAGGGCCAGTCGGCCGTGTCGGCGACGACGAGTGCGACATTGTGGGCGCGCAGCAGGGCGATGAACGCCGGGTCGGCAAAGCTCTTGTGGCGCACCTCGATGGCGTGACGGACGACGCCGATGCCCTCGGTGGTCAGAAACGGTTCGGCGATCCGCTCGTCATGCCGTGCGGCAAGCTTTGCAGCCGCCTCGGCCGTGTGCGGCAAGAGCTTCAGGAAGCCCTCGATCCGTTCCGGGGTAAAACTCAGATTGCCCGGGAGTTGCCAGCAGATCGGTCCGAGCCGCGCACCGAGCGCCAGAACGCCGGAGGCGAAGAAATTGGCGAGGGGAAGCTCGACATCCTTGAGCTTCTTGATGTGGGTGACGAGTTGCGGGCCCTTAACCGTGAACATGAAGTCCGGCGGCGTCTGGCTCGCCCAGCTCTCAAAGCTCTTGGCCTTCTGGTTCGAATAGAAGGTGGCGTTGATCTCGATGGCGCCGACCTGGCGGCTCGCATAGCCGAGCTCATCCTTCTGCTTCAGTCCGGCCGGGTAGAACTGGCCGCCCCGCCACTCGTCGAACACCCAGCCGGCCATGCCGGTCCTGATCTTTCCTGCCATGCGCGTGCGATCCGATTGCCGGCGGTCTGAAGCCGTCCGCAACCATAGCAGCATTTGTGGACGCCAGTGCAGAGGGTCGGATTGACCATTGCCACGGATTTGCTTTAAGTCCGCTCACTTCCGTGACCACGCCCCTGTGGTGGAATTGGTAGACGCAGCGGACTCAAAATCCGCCGCCGAAAGGCTTGTCGGTTCGAGTCCGACCGGGGGCACCA
>JANXSI010000305.1 GCA_025352765.1 Devosia sp.
CCGGTTCTTGGTTTGTTCAAAATAGACCTTGGCTGGAACTCATTCAAGGGAGCGGCCACATGCCTACTGTGCACGGGGTTGAATTAATGTTTTTGTCCCCGGAACCCGGGCGAATGCGCGATAACGCTTTGTATCGATCGCTGCGGTGCGGCTTGCGCGCTCGCGAACCCTTGCGCCGATGCGCAACGCCGCAGTTGCTTCTCCGCGAGGGGACCAACATGAACACCCCGATCCGCGGGGCCGAGTGCAGTCTTGGCGCCGAGGCTCGGCGCGCGCCCAGTGATCATGAGTGGAGCATCGCGCGAGGCGCGTGATTGTGCCTCGCCTGCTCGGGCGTGGCAAAAGGTTGGCTGGCAGCGCTCGCCTAGCCCTCCTAAGCGAGACCAAGAGAACGCTGGTGTGTGGTCTGGCCGAAGCCTTCGCCGGCTCAGTATTCGCCTGCTGATATTGTCGCCAATTGAAAAGCAGGGCGCCGGGCAACGGGATGGACTTTGGCGGTTTGCGCATGATCCCGTTGGACTAAAAGGCACCCAATGATTATCTGGCGCTGACGTTCGCGTTGGCTACCTATCGTTACGACTTGGCAGGACCTCACAGGATGACGCTCGACCCCGATCTGATCGCCAGGATCTACGAGGCCGCCGCCGTTCCGAGCGCCTGGCCTGCAACGCTTGAGCGCCTCGCTGGGCTAGTGGGCGGCGCCGGCGGCGCGGTCGTGTCGGTGGATGGGATGGGGGCGACGCGGTTCATCGCCACCGATGCCTACCAGCGGCCCTATGAAACATACGCCGCGATGCCGCGCCGCAACGTTCGCCCCGAGCGGGCGTTGGCGCGCCAGCACTATGGGTTTCTTCCCGATGTTGCCCTCTGCACGGTGGAAGAGCTGCAATCGGATCCGATTTACCAGGAGGTGCTTTTTCCGTTCGGACTGGCCTGGACCATTGGGGCCCCCGTGTCCTCGCCGAGTGCCGATCTGGCGTTTTTCGATTTTTGCCGCCGAACCGGTGACGCTCCGTTCGGCGATGAGCACGCGATGCTGCTCGACGCTTATCGGCCTCACTTGGCCCGAGCGGCGCTTCTGGCGATGCGGCTGAACATGGAGCGAGCACGGGCTGTCGCTGCAACGCTCACCCAGATTGGCATCCCCGGCGCGGTCCTCGGAGCGCAGGGCGAGGTTCTTGCGGCAAATCACTTGCTGGAAGCGCTGTCACCGCGGATTGAAATCGGCGCCTTCGACCGGATTGTCTTGAAGGGCACGACGCCTGGGCGCCTGTTTCGCGAGGCGCTTGCGGCGCTTGGGTCGGGTCAGCCCGAACTCGCGACCGGATCGATCCCGATGCCGGCCGAAGAGGACGCTCCTGCACTCGTCCTGCATCTGATCCCGATCAAGCGGACGGCCAATGATGTGTTTGGCGGCGCATCGACTGTACTGCTGGTGACGCCCGTGACGGCCCCCTCGATGCCGCTTACAGGCGTTCTTGCCGGGCTTTTCGACTTGACGCCTGCCGAGTCCAAGGTCGCGCGGCAACTGGCGGAAGGTCGAACGCTGCGTCAGATTGCGCTCGCGAACGGCGTTGCTTACGAGACCGTACGCAGCCAGTTGCACTCGCTCAGCGCGAAGACCGGGACACATCGTCAGGCCGACTTGGTGCGGCTCGTCTTCGCGCTTTCGCCTCCAGGAAGATCGTAGTCGATCTGCCTCTTTGGCGACTTTTTTCGGCAGTGACCCGGCAAGCTAATGTCGGTCGCGTCTCCTTCGGTCGCCAAGGCAATGGGCGTGTCGAAATCGTTACGCAGAGGCTTCGAGACAGAAGCCTGCTTGCCTCAAGCGCTGCGCCCCCGGCCCTTTAGAGACCCGTACCCTTCGCCAACTCACGCCAGACGGTGCGTGCTAGCGTGACGATATCAAGGCGCACTGAGAAGTTCTGGATGTAGGCAATGTCATGGTCGACACGGGCCTTAGATAGGGTTTGATCGTCGGTCGGGCCTCGATAGCCGTTGGCCTGCGCCCAACCGGTGATCCCCGGCTTCATGCAGTGGCGAAACCCGTAGTAGGGCACCAGTTCCTCGTAAAGGACCCCAGCAGCCAACATCCCCGGAACGTGCGGACGCGGACCCACCAGGCTCATGTCGCCGATCAACACATTGAGGAGCTGCGGTAGCTCGTCGATGCTCTTCCTCCGCAAAAACCCACCAATCGGTGTCAAGCGGTGATCGTCGGCGCGGGTTTGCGCGGTCCCGGAAGCATCGCCAAGCTCGGTCCGCATGGTTCGGAACTTGAAGATCAGAAAGGGTTTACCGTTAACGCCTGTCCGGATCTGGCGGAAGAGCACCGGTCCCGGGCTGGTTGCCATGATTGCGATGGCGACGAAGAGGAGCATCGGACCAAGAAAGACCAGAGCCGTTAGGGCAATTCCCACGTCCATACAGCGCTTGATCGCCAATCCGAGGCGACGTGTGAGTGTGATCGAAGGCTCGATTGGGACACCATCCTCAAACCGCAGGACCAAGCCCGTCTGGGTCGGCGATAAGACCGACGGGTCGTTCTGACACCCGTCGACACCATCGAGTGCGGCGTTGTCTGTCGCGGCAGGAGGCTTGGCAGTCAGAGCGGTCGACGAACCAAAGCTCAGATCGGCGCCGTGTTGTGCACTCTTGGAAGCGTGGGCAGAAGCGAGAGCCCCAAACAACCCGCCAAACTGACCGCTCTTTTCAGGACTGGACGCAAAACCTGTTTCACTCAAAATCGCTGCACCGCGGTTGGGTCGCTCGGTTGGTTCGCTCGGAAATATGAGGCAGTACTTACACGCTATTTCGCTCTGCGCGTATTTCATGCTTACCATTAGGTTAAAGTCAACGTTATGTCAGTGAGACTGACAGGCGGAAATGACATGGCAGCACTTCGGGAAATGCACGCTGATAACGTTGACAGGCCTGCCAATGCTGAGGTGACGAGTTCGTCCATTGAGTGGCGTGACAATACTTTGTCCTGAAATCGCGCGGACCTCGAATGTAATCCATCGCAAGGTTTCGCCAGTGTTGCGGTCGCGCTTCACCCAATTGGGCCATACGGAGCGATGATCGGCAGTCAGCCCCCGGTGAATAACCATTATCGTGCGCTGGGGCTTGTCGCGCGCGCAACGGAAGCTTGACACCTTCAGGGATATTGGAAGCCGGGGCTCAGTCACCTGGGCTCGAGCAGTCACTCACCATCGCATGTATCGCTTGCCTGGTTCTCTGATTCAGTTCGGCGATCCGTTTTCGCTTGGAGCTCGATCTGCGAATTGCTTCAAGTGAGGGCAGAGCCAAGGGCTCCTCTAAAGTGGACTGGTCTGCCGCGCGTTTTGTACGCGGCCTCAGAAAACTCAACACCGCATGCCCTCCGAAGGGTTCAATTCGACAGAACATCGTTGAGCTTGCAAGGCCCTAACTGAACTTGCTCCCGCACAAGATGCTCGGCAGGCGCCTTGCTCCATCTCGCGTCGGCAAGAGGGAAGCCCAAACACTAAGATCAAGTTTCAGGTGGTACATTGTGCGGCGCCGGCGAGGGGGGCTGGCGGTGCAACCCGTACGCTGAAATCGAGCGCTTGGTTGAAATTAGGTCGGAACTCCGAAGATCGTAAGCCACTCGTTCCCTCAGATTAGCGTTAGCGTCGAGTACGACTCAATTGACTGCACGTTTTCTCCATCGAGCAAAGTCGTCAGGTCCAGCACCGGCAAGGCCAGACCTTTAGATCATTGTTCGGGTTGAGTATCATCGTAGCGACGAACACTGGCGCACGATCTTGATCCTGCCGACGAGCAGCCCCTGGCGAAGCGAGCAACGATCCCGCGGCGGACTACCGTGGCTTCATCCGTGTGTCCTGGCTGACGTCAACCAAGGCCAGCCGCAGGCGCCAAATGGACGCGCTCAAGGGAGAGTGAAGCTGACCTGGCAGTGCTGTCCGGCCGGGATGGCGTCGTCGGCGTTGGACAGTTCGAGCCGCAGCCCGAAGGTGCTGCTCGCCGCATCGAAGATCGGATCGACCACCGTCACCACCGCTGTGACCTTCGTGCCGGCGGGCTGATCGAGGCTGACAGTGCCGGTTGCACCCGTCTTGATGCGGCCATAGAGCTCCACGGGCGCGTAGGCCTCGACGTAGAGCGGGTCGGTCTGGACGATGGTGAAGAGCGTGCCGTCCTGCCGCAGGAACTCGCCGGCCTGGGTGTCCTGCGACACGACGAAGCCATCGATTGGGCTGTGGAGCGTCCGCAGCGACAGGACGGTCCGGGCACGATCGAGTTCGATCGCGGCAAGTTGCAGGCGGCGGGTCTCGCCCGCCAGATCGCTGCGGGCGACGACGACCGCCGCCTCGAGCTCCTCCACCTTTGACTGCGTGACGGAACCTGACTGAAGGAGGGCCTTGGCCCGCTCATAAGTGGCCTGAGCGAGCGTGAGCTTGGCCTGGTCGGCATCGCGGACCTCGGTGCCCGCCGCCTGCGCGGCGGCGACCGCGACGTCGGCCTGCTCGATGGTCGAGTCGAGGAGCGCCAGCACGTCACCCTTGGCGACCCTGTCGCCGCGACCGACGCGAGTCTCACCGACGACGCCAGTCACCGAACTGCTCACGGCAACCTTCTTGGCCGGGTTCGCGAGACAGTCAAGGACAGTGTCTTCCGCTAAGGCGGGAGTTGCAAGGACAAGGAGCAGTGGCAGCAGGATACGGGTCATTCGGGGCGTCCGGTGAAGGCGAGAACTTGCGATTGCATCTCGTCGGATTTGAGCAGTTGGCGGCGCATCTGGGCGTGCAGCCGTTCGGCGCGACGCTGTGCGTATTTGAGCAGCCAGCGGGCGAAGGCTTCGCCGAAGAGGGGACGGGACGCCAATTCGAGTGTCCGCAGGACGGTGACGCCGGGGAAGTCGAGCAGCGGATCCTCGAGCGAGAGGATTTCCTCGAAATGGCCTCTCTGGCCCTGCCGTCCGCTGCGTCCGGCGAGCTGGTCGTCGATGCGGCGCGCTTCGTGCCGATCGACCATCAGCACGTGCAGACCGCCCAGTTCCTCGACGCCGTCGGCAAGTTTGATGTCGGTGCCGCGGCCGGCCATGTTGGTGGCGACGGTAATGCGGCCGCGATCGCCCGCGAGCGCCACGATTTCCGCCTCGCGCGCGTCCTGTACGGCGCTCAGCACTTGATGTTCCAATCCGGCCGCGGCGAGGCGCTCCGCTGCGGCCTCGGACGAGGCGACCGAACGCGTGCCCAGCAGGATCGGCACGCCGCGACGGTGCAGTTCCTCGATCCGCGCCATGGCCACGTCCCACTTGGAAGCGACGGTCGGCAGCACCCGATCCTGACGGTGTATGCGCTGGATCGGGCGGTGCGTCGGGATCCGCACCACCGGTAGCTGGTAGACGCTCCACAGCTCGTGCGCGACCTGTCGTGCCGTGCCGCTCATGCCGGAGAGGTAACGGTAGCGGCGGAAGAACCGCTGATAGGTCATGCGCGCCAGCGTGACGCGCCGCGGCGAGGGCTCGCAGCCCTCCTTGACCTCGATCATCTGGTGCAGACCGTCGCTCCAGGCGCGGTCCGGCATGGCCCGTCCGGTGTGCTCGTCGATGATCTGGACCTTTTCGTCGCGCACCAGATAGTGCTCGCCGCGATGGAAGAGATGCAGCGCCGAGAGGGCCTGGCGCGCCATTTCCTCGCGGGCGACCACGCCCCGCCAGCCATCACCTTGCGCCTCGGCGAATTCGGCAATGCGGGCGCGGCCCGCATCGGTCAGCAGAATGCGCTTGTCGTCGATGACGACGGTGTAGTCGATGTCAGCCACCAGCGATTGGCCGAGCTCGAGCGCCTCGGCAGCAATCTCGCCGGTGACGAGGCCCACGGCCTGGCCGGAGATGATCAGCGGGGTGCGGGCTTCGTCGACAAGCACACTGTCGGCCTCGTCGACGATGGCGAAATGCAGCCCGCGCATGCGTAGCTCCCCCAGCCGCGACGGTCCGCCGTTGAGGCCCTCGAGCTTGAGCCGGACATTGCTGTCGCGCTGGCCCAGCACGATGCGGTCGCGCAGATAGTCAAACGCCAGTTCCTTGTTGGTGCAGTAGGTGACATCGCAGCCATAGGCGATGCGGCGGTCTTCGACCTCCTGTCCGCCGACCACGACACCGACGGTGAGCCCCAGAGCTTCGAGGATCGGGCGCGTGATCTCGGCGTCTCGGGTGGCCAGATAGTCGTTCACCGTCACCACATGCACCGGAATGCCCGCCATAGCGACCGCACCTGCGGCGAGCGCCGCGGTCAGCGTCTTGCCTTCGCCGGTCGACATTTCGGCGAGGTTGCAGCGGACCATTGCGTAGGCGCCCATCAACTGCACGCCATAGTGGCGGCGGTCACTGATCCGGGCCGAAAGCTCCCGGATGAGCGCAAAGCTCTGCGCGACCAGATCGTCCGGGAGGCCGGGCCGGCGCCGCAGCGCCAGTGCGATGTCGCGGCGGCGCTCGTCGAGCGCTGCTCCATCGAGCGCCCTGAATTCGGCGTCGAGCGCCTCGACGGCGACGACGATCTTGTGCAGGTTGCGGGCGCGTCGCTTGCCCAGCCCGACGACCACATGACCGACGAGGTCATTGGCGAGGCGATCGAGCGCGCCGCGCTTGCGGTCGGGGACCTCGGCGTAGTGGACGGTTCGCGGCAAGGCGAGGCGAGGGGCGGCGAGGTCAGACATTGAAGGTCTTGAGGAAGATCTGGCGCAGGCTCCGCAGCCAGCGCCAGCCCACCGGCTCACGCCCATGGTCGAAGCGCACATAGACGCGGGTGCCGAGTAACAATTCGGGCGCCGTTGTCTCGGGTTCGAGATCGAAAATGAAGAACCCAACGAGGCTCTTGGGCTGCTGCGAGCGCGGATCAAGCACGATTGTGCCGCCGCCCTGGGTCGCGAGCGCCAGGCTCGGCAAGTCGAACTGCGCCGCCGGCACCGTCCGCAGAACCCGCGCCGGCACGTCGCGAGCCATGTCCGTCGCGTAGCGAAGGCTGATCGACTGCGTGCGGGCGCGCACCAGATCCACATCGTCCTGCTCGACAACGGCGCGCACTTCAGGAACCTCGTCGCCGACCACATATCCCAGCAGGTCGCCCTGCTTGACGTAGCGGCCCACAAGTTCCGGGCCGCCAGGCAGGATTAGCCGACCGGCTAGCCCTGCGCGGATGGTGAGGTCGTCGCGGCGCTTGGTCATGGCGGCGAGGGCGCCATCGATATTGCGGGTCTGCTGCGCCAGCACATCGGCCTGCACGCGATCGGTGAAGCGCACCGCGCTGTTCTGGACCACCAGTTCCTGCCGCTCCGCCTGCAGCACGGCAATCCGCGGCGCGAGGGTCGCGTCTTCGATGGCGATCAGCGGATCGCCGCTGCTGACACGGCTGTCGGGCGGCGCCAGCAGAGAGGCAACGACGCCGCTCGTTCCGGCCCGAACCTCGGTCCGCTCGGGGACCCAGACAACGCCCTCGGCCACCGAGCCGTAAGGCATGGGGATGACGAAAAGCAGTGCGATCACCGCGACCAGCGCGCCGCCCAATACGAGCACCGCGCGGAGCCGGTGGTCACGCGCCCGCGGCGACGTCAGCACAAACCGTGCCCCCTTGACCAAGGGGACGAGGAAGGTGCCGATCAACGACGCCGCTGCCAGCGCGACGCCGATCACCAGCAGGCGCGTGGCGACGACGATCGCGATGCCGAGGCTGAGCATGACGCGGTAGACGAACGACAGGACCGCGTAGACCACCAGCCACTTCGCTTCGCCGCGCGCCGGGCGGGGGCTCTCGATGTTCTCGAGACCGAGCAGGTAATGCTGGCAGAGGTACCAGAAGTATTTGTTGGCCCGAGCACCGAGATTGGGCGACTCGATGAGGTCGGCAAGGATGTAGTAGGCATCGAAGCGGAGCAGCGGGTTGCCGTTGAACAGCAGGGTCGAAACCCCGCCGATCAGCATCACGTTGAACGCGGCGGCACGCGCCAGGCCCGGCTCGGAGTTGACCCAGAAGATCATCGCGAGGGCGGCAAGGCTCAGCTCCACCATGATGCCGGCGCCCCCGACGATCACGCGGTGCCACTTGCTGCGGAAAGCCGTGGCCGACGTCGCATCGACATAGGGCGCGGGGACGAAGATCAGCAGCATCACGCCGACTTCGTGCACGGCGCCACCGAAGGCCTTGGTAGCGTAGGCGTGCCCGGCCTCGTGCAGCAGTTTGACCACCGGATAGATGGCCGCGATGAAGACGATGTTCTGGAGGCTAAAGACCTGGTCGGAGCGGCTCGCGACGAGCTCTCCCCAATGCAGCGCCGCCAGCACGATGCCCGCACCGATCAGCGTCAGCCAGGCCAGAAACCCCCATACCGTGAACAGCGGCCGGACGAAGGCAATGGTGGCGTCGAGGAAGTGGTCGGGATCGAACAGGGGGAGGCGGAGCGCGAGCGGGTTCCGGATGCGGCTCAGCAGATTGCGTCGCGCCTGCTTTTCCGCCCGCTCGCCCAGTTCGCCGAAATCGGGCGGCAGATCGCCCTGAAGCAGGTCGGACGAATGCAGCTGCGACAGCAGCGTGATCGTCTCGTCCTGGGTCGGCGGATCGTCGCCCGACTTCTGCCCGACGAGGTCCCAGATATCCTCGATGGTCCGCCGCCCGTCCATCAGCGACATCATCAGATTGGCGGACGGCGACAGCCGGTGGAAGCGGCCGGTCTGATGGTCCTGCAGAATGTACCAGACCTCGCCGCGAAATTGTTGGCGATGGATTTCGGCGTGGCTGCGCAGCCGCAGCTTGAGCGGCGAGACGCGATACCAGGACGGCGAAAACAGCGAGCTGGCCATCGTCAGCCGACACCGCGCCAAAGCGTCAGCGATGCCCAGTCGACGAGGGGTTTGCTCCAGATATCGATCAGCCGGCGGTCGCCGATGTCGATTTTGCCGACGCCCCCCATACCCGGCCGCAGCCGGTCGGAGGTCGATGTGAGATGCGCCTCGACCCGCAGCAAATTGCGTCCGTCGTGGGCCTGCGCGACGGGAACGATCTTGTCGACGACGATCGGGAAGGTCTGGTCGGGCAGGGCACTGAACACCACCTGACCCGTTTGCCCCGGTGCCACGTCGCCGACCTGGTGCTCGTCGACCTGTATGACGACGCGATAATTGGTCAGCGGCGCAATCTCGTAGAGAACTTCGCCGCGCGTCACCGCGCCGCCGATCCGCTGGCTGAGGTCGCCCGAAATGACGAGGCCGTCGAAGGGCGCCGTGAACTGCAGGCGGGCGATCTGCTCGTCGATGAGCTTGATCTGTGCTTCGGCCTGGGCGATGCGGCTGCGCGCCGTGTTGATCGCGGCAGGCTGGCGGGCCGCCATCGCCTGGTCGTATTCGAGCTGATGCTGCTGGCGCTCGGTGTCCCAGCGCAGCCGTTCGAGCACGAGGTCGCGGCTGTCGAGCGCGGCGAGCACCTCGCCCTGCTTGACGATTTCACCGGCCCGCACGGCCGCGCTTTCGAGATAGCCGTCATAGGGCGAGACGATCGAGCGCCGCACGGCGCCGTCGAGCTGGGCGTCGGCGGTCACGCGGTAGGTATCGTGGGCTACCGCGAAGAAGGCGATGGCGGCGATGATCCCGGCCACGATGAGTTTGGCAGCGATATGCCCCGGGCCGACGAGGCGCCCGAGCATCGCGGTCGCCGACTCCGCGGCCTTGACGATCAGCCAGCGATCGTTGCGGCGCTTCTCCTCGAGCAGCGGGCCGATGGTCGTGGCCACGACGTCAGCGAGGGCAATCGCCGGGGCGTCGAACGGCCGGTCGTGGGTGCGCTCGAAGGTGATTGCCCCCACGAACCGGTCGACGACAAACAGCGGCGTGGTCAAGGCCTGACTGAGGCCGTGCTCGCGCGCCAGTTCGGCGTGCGCGAGCGTCGCGAGCGGTGCTTCGGGCGGGGAAGGATAGAGCACCAACGAGCGCTGGTCGATGGCCTCGTCCATCGCGGCGCCGACCAGCCGGACCAGCTTCATCTGCCGACCGAATTGCGCGGTATGCGAGATTGCGGCGATATGGGTCGAGCCGCGCCGCACAAAGCCGATGCTGACGCGGGCACAGTCGAACCGCATGGCGAGGTCCGTCGCGGCAGCGGTGACGGCGGTCGTGAAGTGCTCGTGTTCGACCACCGTGGCGATGAAGTCGATGACGGTGCGCGACTGATTGAGCTGGCTGCCTTCGGCGAGCACTAACTGTTCCCTGAGGCCATCCCGCAGCCAGGCGGCGCCCCACTGAAGCTGCCGGATGGCATCGCGCATGTCGGCCTTGCCCGCGCCAGCAAGACCGATGGCGACCACGCCGGCCACAGAGTCGTCTAGCATGATGGGAAGCGCGATCGTCGCCGGATTGCCGTTGCCGCCCCGCGCCACTGCCCGGGCCTCTGCGACGGCGAGGTCGCCGGTGCGCGTCAGATCCTCAAGCGTCGCGCCCTGTTCGGGCCAATTGCAGATCGGCTCGAGCGAACCGTTGCGGACGACCCGGACAAGTCCGCGTTCTGCGCCGTCGACCATCCTGCATTGCAGCGTCAGCCAGGCGCTTGCGAGTTCCTCGATCGAGTCAGCTTCGGTCAGTCGACGCCACAGCGTCGGCTCGAGCACGGCGAGCGATCCGGCGGCTCGAGTATCGATGACCCCGCCGTCTTCCGTGGCGTCATCGGCTTCGGCTGCCTCGGTCATTTGGCGTTAATCGACGCTCAGCGTGCCGTACCGCGACTCATGCTCGCGCAGGACGTTACCCAGCACCGTCAGGAGCCGCTTGGCGGCGAGGGGCGTGAGGATAATGCGGTTGGACAATTCTACGGTGACGCCAGACTCGGGCGTAACTTGCCAGGTTCGGTTGGTCCCGAAAAAGAGGTCGACCTGTTCGCGCGTTCCCTGCACATTGACGACATTGGCAAAGTGCGTGGCCATTTCAGCATCGAGCCATTCGAGCCCCTTGCGTTCGGTCGAGTCCGCCGACGCTGCGGCGGGTTTGGGCGATTTGGCCAAAGGGCTACTCCTCGACATCGGTGCGGAAGGGTTCCGCTTTGCAACTCATGCTAAAGCATTTGCGCAAAAGCGAAAAGGCCAGTCCTGTCTACCCAAAGGTCGGGCGGCTCAGTAGTGCCAGGTCAGGCCGGCCGTAGCGCTGAGGGTTGAGGGGCTGAGCATCGCCTGGTCGGTCTGGGTCAGATCCACAACGAACGGCTGGTCCGCCGCGGTGTACAGGCCCTCGAGCTTTAGACCGATCGCGTCGGTCAGCATAGATTCGACGCCGAGCCCAAATTCGTGCCCCTGAAGCCAGCGTGTCCCGCCCGATCCGAAGGTGAAGAATTCGGGATTTGCAGTCGTGCGGACATAGCCAACGCCGCCCTTGACATAGAACAACGTCGACGGATCGAGCATCACGCCGGCACGCGCGGTCACCATCGCCGTGCCGCTAATGTTGCCGAACAGCTTCGTGCTGCCCTGCAGCGGTGAGTTCTGGGCCGGATCGAAGAAATCCGCGTTCATCGCCTGCGCATCGACTCCGACGCCGGCAACGAAACGATCGAGCCGCACGTCGTAGCCAAGGGTACCACCCAGGCTCGGCGTGTCGCTGGCAAATGGACCAACCGTTGCACCAGGGGTCGAGACGTCGGCAAACATCTGCCCGACACGGTATCCGCCAATGATTCCCAAATAGCCGCCTGCAAACGCAGGGCGGGCGGGCTCCCGGGCGGCGAGCGTGACCGGATGGCCGTTGTCGAGATGCCAGTCAAGGCCTGCGGTGATCCGCAGGTAGTGCGGGTTGAAGGCTTCAGAATCCGACGGGATGGTGAAATCCTTCACCGGCAGATTGTAATTTGCCTCGAGCCGCCCGCTGAGGTTTCCCCCGAGCATGGTTTCGACACCGGCGCCGAAAATTGCTGCGGGCAGTAACGTCGTGGCGGTCCCCGAAAACCCTTGATCGGCCCTCAAGCTGGTAAGGCCGGCGCCGACCCGCCCGTAGACCAGCGTCTTGGGGTTCACGAGGACGCCAAGGCGTCCGGTCAGGGTCAGGTCGTAGTCAGCGGAAAAGGCGGTCCCGAACCCCCCTGAGGCCTGCGGGTCGAGCGAAAAACCGAGCCAGTCGGCGCCGACCTCGACACCGCCCACATAGCGCTCGCCGAACACATGGTCGAAGCCGGCGTGAACGCTGTACACCGCATCTTGGTCGGAAAACTGGTAGACGACCTCGTTGCTCTGCCCGGGGACGCTCTGGTCGATCGTCGTGATATTGGCAGCGGCAAAACCACCCGCTAGCCCAAGGAACGGGCCCGACCACGACGGAGAAGCAGAATCCGCGACCTCGCCCGCAAGAGCCGGAACGGAGATCATCAAGGCTGGGAGCGAAATTGCCACCAGGAAGAAACGCGATTTGATCACTGTCGATTCCCCGCGACACCCGGTAAACCCTAGCATCGCGCGGTACGAGCGGAAGTGTCCCTGATGCAACACCTGCCGTCAAATGACTCGCGAGGTCACTCGCCAGAATTGCGCGCGCCTGCGGCAAAGCAGGCCATGGCGGCAGTAGATCGCTACCTGAAAACCGAAATCGAGGCGCGGGCGCTTGCCTTCATCTTGGCGCAAGGCTGGATCGAAACCATCGGTCGTGGCAGTGCGCGGTCGGCGTCGCTGGCAGCGGCCGCGGGCCTGACGCCGGCAGGCGCGGCGCTGCTGTTCGGCATCCTCGCCGCGGGCGGGGTGATTGCCGAGGAGGACGGGAACATAGTTTTTACCCCGGCCTTCATCGACGCGCTGCGCTATCGCGATCTGCTCGAGGCGAAACTTTGGTTCGCCAATTTCGTGGCGTCCGACGTGCACGACCTATTCGGCACGCTGCTCACCGATATGCCGCACTTCATGCGACGGGCGAAAGTCTTCGAACTCTTCCGCTACGACCTAGCGATGGCTGTGACGCCGGATAACCTGACGGCTACCGCCCGGTGGGTCGGCTACACGACCGTGCTCACCCGCTACGAAGCCGGCGCCGGCCTCGACCGGCTCGAGCTGGGCGGCCGGCGACACATGCTCGATGTCGGCGGCAATAGCGGCGAATTCGCGCGCCAGGCGGTCGAGCGTCAGCCGGGGCTGACCGCGGAGGTGTTCGACCTGCCGGTGGTTTGCGAATTGGGACGCCGGCATCTCGCGGCAACGAAGCAGAAGGCAAGCGTGCGCTTCACGCCGGGCGACCTCCGTCAACAGCCGCTTCCGCAGGGGGCGGATGTCATCAGCTTCAAGTCGATGCTGCATGACTGGCCAGACCACCATGCGCGGGAATTCCTCCAAAAAGCGTGGGACGCCCTTCCGCCTAACGGGCTGCTCGTGATCTACGAAAGGGCCGAAATCGCAATCGGGGCGGCGCCGCTGCCTTATTCAATGGTCGCCAATCTGGTCTTCTTGCCGTTTTTCCGCCCGGCCGCTCTCTATATGCAGTGGTTAGCAGAATTTGGCTTCGAAGGGATCGCGGCCCAAGAATTCACGCTCGAGATGTCTTTCCAAGTGATTATCGCCCGAAAGCCCGCCTAATGCTGCTTAACGTCCCCGTCATCAGCATCTCTGGCCATCCGGGCTCGGGAAAGACAACACTCGTCAAGGCGCTTGCCCAACATTACGGCGTTCCAGCGCTGTTCTATGACGACTATGAAACCATCACCGCCCAGCCGCCGGCCCGGATCGAGCAATGGATCGCCCGCGGTTCGCCTTATGACGAGATCGACCTAAAGCCGCTGCTCACGGCGCTAGAGCAGACCGCTTTGGCCAAGCCGCGCTTCATCCTGCTCGATACGCTGCTGGGCCGCGCGCACCGGGCGACAGGCGAGCATATCACGCTGTCTTTGTGGCTAGACGTACCAGCGGACGTAGCACTCGCTCGTCAAATGGGCGAAGCAGCCGCCCGTGTCGCCGGCGACATCGGCCGGGCGCGAGACTTTGCGCGGTGGACGGAGGCGTTTGCCCAGCAATTTGAGCGGTTTGTCGCGCACACTTATTTGATCCAGCGCGAGCGAGTGCGGACGCAGGCCGATGTGCTGCTCAGCCGCTGGAGCGACCAACAGGCGGTCGTCAGCGAGGCAATCGAGGCCATCGAAAAGCAGGGCACGCTGAACCCGACGCGGCCCAATTTCCTCACCGCTGTCGGCCGGCTCGGTCGCGGTTATGGCATCGAGCGGTCAGTAAAGTTGTCGCCGCGTGGCATCACAGACGACCGCTATCTGATCACCGTCCACAAGGATGATCTGGGCGCCAATCCGCTTGCGACCATCGAGTCGATTGCCGGGCGGGATGAGCTACCGGCGGCCAAATGGGCCGAGCTCATGCGGCAGCTGCCCGAGGCCGACGTCGTGCATTTCGGCCACGAAGGCGGCGGCAATCCGGTGCGCAAGGTCTATCTTGAATTCGTCAGCCGCTTTCGCAAAGCGTTGGCCGAGAACGCCGAGGGACAGCACACGCTCTATATCGCGCTCAAATGGCGGCCGGGCGAGCCGCAGACCGCGAAGTTTTCGCGCTACTACTGGTCGCCGGCGCAGCAGCGCGCTTCAAGCATGGCTGCGACGTTCGGCGCGGGTTACCAGGGTCACGAGACGGCGCCGTCGCTGAAGCTGCTCAATAGGATGGTTGAGCTGGGTGCGGCGCGCGCCGGCGAGAAAGGACTCATGTTGCTCGAGGTCGAGGAGGAGGGCACTGGCCGCCACTCGTTCGACGTCAATCTCTATTCGTCGAAAGTGCGCGGCCGCGAGGTGCGCGGGACGCTCGGGCCCCTGTTCAACGCGTACGGCATTGCGCCGGACCGGGCCGAGGCGATGCTCAAACGGCTGGACGGCGAGCTGATCGGCCATGTTTCGGCCGGCATGGACGCCAATGGGCAGGATTTCGCCACGGTGTATTTCGGCCTCGATGCGCGGGAGCCGCAGAAATGATCGAGGTGGTGGAGCCAGCCGCGAACGGCGACAAATACCGCGACTACTGCCTGTGGGATTACCATCCGCTGCGGCCGCACGTCGGCAAGATCAAGCAATCGAGCCTGCTCTGGCAGTCGTTCCTCGCCCTCAGGGCGCCGCCGAAACTGCGGGCGATGTGCGAGGCGCTGCGGCGCGGGCTCGGGCCGTTCGAGACCGTGTGGGGCGTCAAGTGCATCGGCGACAGCTTCAGTTGGGAACTCTATTTCTACGATTATGAGCGGCTCGGCCGGCGGGTCTCGATCGAGCGCGTCCTCGATATCCTAAGGCCGTTCGCGCCTTCGGGGCTGACCCTACCGGGCGCCCGGCCGTATTTCATGTTCTCGATCGACCTCGACGCCGACCTCGGCGCGGGCTTGCGCGGCATCGATGCGCTATCGGTATATCTGGGCAGTCCGGATAACGCGGTATCATCGGGCATCTGCTATCAGCTGACGGTGGGTGAGAAGCTCAGGCTCGACAACCTCTACTACTTCTTCGATGCGCATCAGCACTGGGACCAGATCGTCGCCAAGGTCGCGGCTTCGGCGCACCTCGATCTGCGCGGCCTGCCCATCGACCAGATCCTCTGGCCGGAGATGCGCGATTGCGGGGTAGTCGTGGTGGCCAATAAGAAGTTCAATGACGGAGTCTATTTCTCGCGTGTCAACGTGGACCAGTTGATCCTATGCCTCGACCGGCTGGGGTGGCCGGCGACGATCCGCGAATTCATCCGCGAAAACCGCGACCGGCTCGACCACCTGCTCTATGATGTGGGTATCGATTACCGTATGATCGATGGACGCATCGAGGTCATCAAGAGCGCCTATTACGGCATTTTCTGACCCGCCCGGGGCCCTCTATGGGACGCTACGATCATACGCAATATGTCTCCATGACGATGGAGTTCAGGTGCAACCTCAAATGCGTGCATTGCATGATCGAGGGCACCATGGATCGGCTGACGCCGGAGAGCCTGGACAATTTCGACCGGCTGCTGGAGCACAATGCCCGAGTGGGCCAGTGGAAGGGCCTCATTCTCACTGGCTCCGAAATCACCTTGCGGCGCGACCTGCCGGAATTGGCCAAGCGCGCCCGGCGGGCCGGTTTCGACCACGTGCGGATTCAGACGCATGGCATGGGTCTGGGGCGGGCCGACTTCACCCGCAAGCTCGTTGAAGCTGGAATCGACGAGTTCTTCGTGTCGATCGCCGGGTCGGATGCTGCGAGCCATGACGGCATCACCCTCGTGCCAGGCTCTTTCGAAAAATCGGTCCGGGGGCTCGAAAATCTCGACGCCTATAACAACGTTGCCGCAATCACCAATTCGGTCATCACCGAGAAGAGCTACCGGCTGATGCCGGCCATCGTCGACGCCCTCGCGCACATCAAGAACCTCACTCAGATGGAGTTCTGGTTCTACTTTCCGATGGCCGAGAGCGACGAGAAGGGACTGGTGGCGAGCCACATCGAGGCACTCCCTTACCTTAAAGACGCCATAAGCAGGGCCCGAGCGCTGGGCCGGAATGTCGAAGTCAAGAACTTCCCAGAATGCCTCCTAGAGCAAGATAGTGGCTTGCTTCTTAACGACCAGCCGCACTTATTCATCGACCCTGATTTCTGGATCGAGTTCGAACGCAACGGCTTTCACCAGTGTGTCTATCGCGATGTTTGCGAATCAAAGCAATGCCTGGGCCTAAACACTGCGTACATAGAGAAATTCGGACTTCACGCTGACCGGTTGAAGCCGATCCAGGCATCCTCCCGAACCCCCCCTCTCCTTTACCGAAAGTAAATTTCTGACTAGCAACACGCGCTCAGGTCGCTATGCTGGATGCGGGGCGCCGGGAATGCGTCAGCATCAGATCTATGGGTTTGGAAGCGGGTGACCGCGGCGGTGTCCCTCTGCGGGCGCCGTGCGTCGCTTTGGGAGGCGATATGGCTAAGTAGTTGTTGATCTATGAGCGAGCGGTCTCGGTTTCACCGCAGCGGCACGGAGACGTCTCGATAAAGTCGACGGGTACGATGGGCTTTGCCCGGGGCGTAAACTCGGTTCCGTTGATGGCAGCCGAGTTCGCCAGCGCCGGGTCGGAGTACGCCGTGGTCTTCGCCGGCCAGGGTGACCAGGTGGTGCCGGTCGTGCTGCTCGGTGTTCGCGACGACGAGAATTTGTTCGTTTCGGCTGACGGCAAGTGGCTCGGCCGTTACGTCCCAGCGTTCCTTCGTCGCTATCCGTTTGTATTCTCGTCCAGTGATGACGGGCAGAACTTCACCCTGTGCGTCGACGAGGACTACGAGGGTGTCAATCGCGAGGGGCGGGGCGAGCGGCTGTTCGACAACGACGGCGAGCGCACCCAATACCTGCAGGGCGTCCTTGGTTTCCTTCAGGCCTACCAGGTTCAATTCATGCGGACCCTGGCTTTTACCAAGCGCCTAAACGAGTTGAACCTGCTTGAGCCGATGCAGGCCCGCTTCACGCTGCGCAATGGGTCGTCACTGACGCTGGGCGGCTTCCAGGCGGTCAGCCGCGAAAAGCTGAAAGCGCTGAGCGGCGAGCAGCTGGCGGCGCTCTCGGCCCAGGACGAGCTCGAATTGATCTTCACCCATCTGCAGTCACTCGGACATCTGAGTGCGACGGCCGAGCGCATGGGGGCGGGAACCGCGGCCAGCGGTGTAGGCGAGCCGGTGGACAGCACTGCGCCCGAGACTGTTCCGGCCTAAAGCGACATTTTGAAGGGCATCCTCTCGGGTGCCCTTTTTCTTGCAGTCAGTGCGTGCGTATCCGACCAATTCTTGACGACCTTTGAGGGTCGCAACGAGGGCTTGAGCCGATGGCATTTCCATTTGCACCTAAGGGCATCGAAGGTCGTCCCAAATCGCATCGTCACGTGCGGCTGATCCACGCCATCGCCGAGCGACTGCAACGTTCGCGCAACAGGTCGCACCTGAAGCGCGAACTGGCCCGCCGTGTCAGGCTGATCTTTGATCCGCTGGAACCGCGCCTGTTGCTCAACGCCGATCTCAACGTCAATCTGTCCCATGACGGCCCTGCCATCGACCATCAGGTTCTGATCCGACTGATCGACGAGATCGAGCAGATTGGTGATACCGCGACGACCGTGCAGCGCGTCCAGATCCTCGACGAAACCGGCGGCACGGTACTGGGCGTCGGCGATCTGTCGAGCATTTCCTCAATTGCGCTCACCGGTGGCGCTGGCAAGGATAGCTTCAAGATAGACGCCAAGTCGTTCGAGGGGCATTCGCTCCCCGACATCAGCCTCGATGGCGGCGGCGGCGCGGACACCGTGGTGTTCGATACCAGCCACGACGCGAACTGGGATGTCACCGGCGCCAACAAGGGCAAGGTCACGGCCGGCGCGGGCGTGGTGTCGTTCGCCAATGTCGAGAGCCTGACCGGCGCGGCCAATACGGCCGATACGTTCACGTTCGAGAAGGGCGCGTCACTGACTGGCAAGATCGACGGCGGAGCTGACGGCTACGACCAGCTGTTCCTCGCCGACAAGACGTCGACGTCTGTCTACCGTCCGACCGACGGCGACAGCGGCACCGTGACGATCGGCTCGACCAACGTGATCCGCTTCGACGGGCTCGAAATGGTCGATCCCAGCGACGTCGATCTCAGCGGACTCGGCAGTGGCACGCAGGCCACGTTGTCCTATAGTGCCGGTCATTACGTCATTCACAGGATCGGCGGGGCAAGCTTCGCTGACTACCTTTGGGACGGTACGGGGCCAATCTCAGTCACCCTTACCAATCACAACGACACGTTGACCGTCAACACGACGCTGTTTCCCGCGGGTACGCCTCCGGCATTCGTCATCGACGGTGGTGACGGGACGGACGAAGTCGACTTTGTCGGCTCCACCATCAACATCGTGTCTGGCTCGAGCATCGCGGCAGAGACGGTGAAGGTGACCGCGACTGCAACCGGTGGCTCTGTCTCGACCACGGGCAACCCGATCACGGCGATCTCGTCGACGCCGGTGTCGGCGGCGGCAAGTGTAACTATCGATGGGTCGATCACCGCGACGACGAAGGTAGACGTCTCGGCGACCGCGATTAACACCGTCACGGTAACGGGAACTGCCGACAATACCTTGCTGACCATCGGCGTGACGTCGAACGCCACAGCCACGATTACGCTTTTGAAGTCAGCGATCGTGCAGGGCACGGCGATCGCGATGGCGGCGCTGACCAAGACCGACCTCACGCTCGATCTCAGCCACGTGCGTACGCCGAATTTCCTCGGAGTCGCGGATGTCGATGTAGTTGACCCGGTTGACGGCTCGTCGCTACTCGACAAAATCGGCAACGGCACCTACACGGCCGACGATATCTGGAACGCCATTCAGAACGACGTCATAACCATCGACACCAGTGCCAAAGTTGCGTCCACGGTTACGGTGACGAACGCCGCCAAGGTGCTGATCGACGCGGCGGCGACGATCATCCAGACCGGCGGCGCGGCAGGCGACGACACCGTCGACGTGGCGCTCAGCGCAGCAGACACGTCCAATGTCGCGGTGAAGCTGGCGACCTTCGATCCGACGGCGGTGACCGATCCGGCTGCGGCTGTCGATCAGAATGACCCGTACCACCCGCTCGCCGATGTGGCGAGCATCGCGATTTTCCAGGCGCTCAGTTCCAATCTCAACATTTCGCGCGATACGGAAGTCGTGATCGGCACTCCGGTTGATACGCCAGACGACAGCCACGCAACGATCAGCGCCGTTGGCGACGTTGCCGCCACCGCCACCAATAGCGGGACGATCAGCAACAAGATCGTCTCGAAAGAAGTCGGCGTCGCCTACATCCATGCGACGGAAAAGACCGACGTCACGATCGCCGGCGTCTACATCGATGCCGGGGGGCTGAGCGCGCACGCGACGAGCCAGTCTAATTATTCCGGCGAAAGCCTCGATACCCGCAACTTCATGACCGGCGGCGAAACGATCGCCGCGGTGTCCTCCTCGCGCCTGACGACCGGCGTCGGCGGCGTTACCGTGAAAGCGACGGAAGCCTCGACCTTCGTGGTCTCCAATACGCCGTTCTCGCCGAATTTCTCTGCGGGCAGCACCTATATTCGCCATGTGATCGGCCGCGGAAGCGCGATCAACACGGTTGAGAAATCGACGATTGCTTCGATCGATACCGGGTCGGTCGTGAGCAGCACGGGCGGTGACGTATCGGTCATCGCGGAAAGCACGCTCTCGCTTCAGGCCTATGCCTCGACAGCGCCGCTTTACGGCGAAGCCCCCACGGGTAACGAACCCGCGACCGTCGCGGTCAACACCATCGGCGGCGCGATGGTTGCCAACGTGCTGAACGGCAGCAACCAAGGCACCCAGAACGCGCCGGATTACGCCTATGTGCGCGCGACGATCGATTCGAGCACCATCACCACGAGTACGGCCGGCGATGTCCGCGTCAAGGCGACCGATGACAGCTGGCTGGATACGCTGATCTACGTCAATATCGACGGCCGCGGCACGGGCAGCTCGATCACCGGCATGGGGTCGGCCAAGGCCGTGACCGGGCTCGAGGCGATGAATATTGTTGGCTTCACGGCGGACAACCTCGCTGCGGCGACGCTTGATGCGGTTCTAGGCACCGATTTCTGGACGCATGAGCGTAAGGCCACGATCGATGCCAAGATCACCAATAGCGTGGTCACCTCGGCGGGCGACGTGATCGTTCTCGCCGCGGCGATCGGCGTTGCGAGCTCGACCGTCAGCAATATCTCGAAGCTCGCGGCCGTCGGCACGACCGACGCGCAGGCCAAATCGATGGGCGTTGTGCTCTCGACCAACCAGATGAGCCGTGCGGCGCATGCGACCATCGACGGCGGCGTGACCAAG
>JANXSI010000306.1 GCA_025352765.1 Devosia sp.
ACCCCGAGCGGGTGAGCGGCCTCGTGCTGCGCGCCACCTTCCTCGGAACGCGGGCCGAACTCGAGCTCGATTTCGGCGCGACGCTGCTGCGGATCGCCCCAATCCTCCACGCCGACTTTGTTGGCGTGCTGCCCGAGGCCGAGCGTGGCGCGGTACTCGACAGCTACTGGCGCCGTATCCTGGATCCCGATCCGGCGATCCACCGCCCTGCGGCGATCGCCTGGCACGATACCGAGCGGTCGCTGTCGATGGCGCATCCGCCGCTCGACGGGCTGGACCAGGCAGCACTGGCAGACAGCACCGGGCCGTTGCCCAGCACGCCCTTCATGGAAGCTCACTACTTCGTAAACGACTGCTTCCTCGCGCCGAACCAGTTGCTGAGCCAGGCCGGGTCATTGCGCGGCATTGCGGGCATCATTGTCCAGGGCGAGTTCGATCATCTTTGCCCGCCCGCTCAGGCGCGAGCGCTTGCCACGGTTTGGCCAGATGCCGATGTTCAGATCATCCCCGATGCCGGCCATGCACTGAGCGATCCTGCCATCGCAGCAGCGGTGAGAAGCGCCATCGCCCAATTTGCCTGACGCGTCGGCGTTCAAGTCCGCGGAGCCAATGCCATGCTGCGAGCCTACTTGACGATCGTTGGATTGGCGCTGGCGCTGTCTCCGACTGCGGCGCCCGCACAGCAGACCGATGCCGAGGGGTTCCGACCGATCACGGCGTGGCACGCCTATCGCGGCGCCGGCATTCCGCCGCAGTGGGTTATAGAGGACGGGGTGATCGAGCACACGCCGGGGGGCGGCGATCTCACGAGCGACGAGATCTTTGGCAATTTCGAACTCGCCTTCGACTGGAGGATTGCACCGGGCGGCAACTCGGGGGTCATCTACCGGGTCAGCGAGGACTACGGCGCTCCCTACAGCAGTGGGCCCGAATACCAGGTCCTCGACAACGCCGCGGCGGAAGGCGGCAAAGATCCCCTGCAGCAGGCGGCGGGCTGCTATGGTCTCTATGCACCGACGTCGGCCGCGAGGCTGGCCGGCGAATGGAACAGCGCCAGGGTCGTCGTCGACGGCAACCACGTCGAGCACTGGCTCAACGGGCAGAAGGTGGTCGACTACGAGATCGCCTCACCCGACTGGCGCGCCCGGGTTGCCGCAACAAAGTTTGCGGCCTGGCCGGAATACGGCACCATCAGCGAGGGCCACATCGATCTGCAGGACCACGGCAGCGCGGTTTCCTATCGCGATATCCGGATCAGGCGCCTGCCCGACCGCTGACCTCATCGGCCGCGCCGATGCCGCACATCATTCCTTCGTCGCCGCGAACGTGGCATGGATGCACCCATGAAGCGCATTGCACTGGCCCTCGCCGCCACCGTTTTCACTGTTTCGCCTGTCTTCGCGCTGTCGTTGACCTCCGTGCAGGTCGGCGAAATCTATTGCGACGCGCGGCTCAGCGGCGACATGGCGCCGGTGCTGGCGATTCTCACGCCGGAGCTTGCGGCGCTCGTGGCCAGGAGCGTCCCGGCGGGGGGCGATGCCGCCACGGCGGTCCCATGGCAAAGCAGCACCGACTACGCCAGCAATTGCATGCCCGTAGGCGCCAGCGGCACGGCGGAACGACCGGAGATCGTCATTGCCTTCGGCTACACCGATCCGGGCAAGGCCCAGTACGCTGATCGGCTGATCATGCGCTTCGTCGACCAGCGGCTGCGGATCGATGACATCGCCTACGCCAATTCTGGCACACTACGCGACAAGCTCGCAGCCAAGTAGTCAGGCCGAGAGGAGCACAGGCTCCGATGCCTGCTCCTGGAGGCGGATCAGCCGCCGCTCCATCTGGTCGGCGATCTCACCGCGATAGCGGCCCATCCGGAAGCCTTCGATGATCTGCTCAATCTCGGTCGCGCGCCGATGATAGGCCTGCGTGGTCTCGCCGCTGAAGCGCTCCCATTGCATCGACGGCCAGCCTTCAGCTTCCATCTCGCGGTTCCCCTAAACGACATCGGATCGGTATCGTCGAGGATAAGGCGATGACAATTAGGTGGCGTTGAACGGACGGTTAGAAATTGGAGAGAACCTCAGCCGGCGTCGGAAGCCTCGGCCGACATCATGTAGCCGACGCCGCGCACCGTCTGGATCAACGAGGGCTCGCCCTCCGGCCCATCGATCTTCTTGCGCAGATAGCGCACATACACATCGACGATCTTGGTGCCGGGGTCATAGCCGTAGTCCCAGACGCTGTTGAGTAGGCGCTCGCGGCTCACCACCCGGTCGGGATTGCTCATCAGGTAGTGTAGCAGTTCGAACTCGCGCGCCGTCAGGCTGATCGCAACGCCGTCTCGCGTCACCCGGTGCGACTGCGGATCAAGGCTGAGGCTGCCGATCCGCAGCGGCTTTTCGGTGGTCGGCGCAGCCCGGCGGCGCTGTAGCGCGCCGATCCGCGCCAGCAGTTCGTCGAATGCGAAGGGCTTTGTGAGGTAGTCGTCGGCACCGCCCTTCAATCCCTCGATCTTGTCCTGGAGTGACCCCTTGGCGGTGAGCATGAGGATGAATGCCGTGTGGCCCTCTGCCCGCAGCACCTGGCAAACTTCAAGGCCATCGAGGTAAGGCAGCATGCGGTCGAGGATGATCAGCTCGAACTCGTCGCCACGGGCGCGCTCAAGCCCGTCGCGGCCGTCATGTTCGACTGCGACCTGATAACCTTCCGCGATCAGCCCCCGCTCGAGGAAGGAGGCGATGCGGCGATCGTCCTCGATGATCAGGATCTTCATCACGCGATACGTTTCCCGGCTGGGAGCAGGATGAGGAGCGCCGCACCACCCTGCGGGCGATTGCCCAGGCTGATACTGCCACCGTGCCGCTCAACGATATCCTTGGCGATTGCGAGCCCGATGCCAAGCCCCGATGCTAGCGAGTCCGCCTCGTCGCGGCCGCGGAAGAAGCGCTCGAACACGCGCGGCAGATCGGCCTCGTCGATGCCCGGGCCTTCGTCGGCAATAGCGACCCTCACCTGCTCACCCTCGACGGACGTGTTGATCGAGACGGTTGTGCCGGGCGGCGAGTGCTTGATGGCGTTGTCGAGCCCGATGATCAGCGCCTGCTTCAGTCGGCGAAAGTCGGCACCGATGTGCCGCCCGTGATCCGCGAGTTCGAGGACGATGGCGACCTCGCGCGGCGCCGCCAGCATCTGCGCCTCCTGCGCGGCGGCCGACACGACTTCGTCGAGCTGGGTATCGGCGATGACGAGGGTCTGATCCTCCGCGGCGGTCCGCGCGAACTCGATCAGATCCTCGAGCAGCTGACCCAGTTCAGCGGCCTGACCCTGGATGCGCTCGAGCGACTGGCGCTGCAGTTGCGGATCGGCCTTGCCGCGCAGCGCGACGTCGGCTTCACCGCGCAGGATCGTCAATGGCGTGCGCAGTTCGTGGCTGACGTCGGTCAGGAACTGGCCGCGCCGGCGATCGATTTCCTGCAGTTGTTCGTTCGCCGTTCGAAGCTGCGCGGTACGGGCATCAACCTCCGACGTCAGCTTCTCGCCGGCCTCGGCAAAGCTCCAGCGCTGTTCTGCAACGGCAGCGGCGAGCGCGGCGAGGCTTTCGGACAATGGCGCAAACTCTCCTTTGACGGCAGCCGATGGCACGTCCGCGTCGCCGGCGACAAGGGCGCGGGCGCGCGCGTCCAGAATCGCAACCGGCCTTTCGATCGATCGCCACAGGCTGACGCCCAGCGCCGCAATCGACAGCAGCCCCAACGCCGCGAGGGTACCGGCGCCGATGAACAGCGGCCCCTCGGCAGCATTCACCTTGGCAATCTCTGTTGCGATCTCGTCGCGCTCGTCGCCGGCCGCAGCGTCGAGCAGCGGCAGCAATTCATTGGCGAGGCGGAACGAGACACCGCGCTGATAAAGCAGCACGGCGGCGTCCTTCTCGCCACCGCGCTGTAGCGACAGCACATTGTTCATCGCCGCGTCGATGGAGTGGTGGAGTTCGATCGCGCGCCGGGCACCCTCAAGTTCGGGAAGCTCGCGCTGTACCTCATCCATGCCGCTGAGCGTGGCGATCTCAGCCCTGGTCGATTGCGTCAGCCGGGCCAGCAGGCGCTCGATCTCAATCCGAACCGCATCGAGATCGTCGCTCTTGCCGCCGCCCAGCAGCATCACCTCGGCTGCCTGCTCGCCATAATTGCTGGCCCTGGCCGAGAGCTGGCTCAAAACGTCCAGCCGGCCGTGAATCCCGGCCACCCGGCGCGCCATGTGGTCGGAGACCCATAGCCCCGCGACCAACACACCGATCATCGATACGACGTAAAGAGCGCACGCCACCATCAGGACGACGACGCGCCGGCGCACCGTCATGGCTTCCTCCCGGGCGGACAGGTATCCCTAACGCTCCCAGTCACCTGTGGAAAGCCGAAGCAGGCACCTGGCGGCGACAGACGTTCCCTTCGCCCAAGATTCTTCCATGGATACCCCAAGACTAGTGCCAGTAGCACACGATTGAGGTCGCATTTTTCGTACCAACATAACGCATAGCGGGTGGAGGACGTAGAGCGCTCCAGCCTTGTCGTTTTGATTGTTGTGCCCTCGATGGTGCTTTCGATCGCGCGCTACAGGCTGCCCATCGTGCGAATTCCCCTGGGCCGGCACCTTCCCAAGCGAGCCCAACCACTTAGGACCAATTAGCCAAATATCGCGGTGAGCAGGGTTATTGGTAGCTAGCTCACTGACGGGATGTGCGGTGTACCCAGCTAACGGCACAATCAATGTGTTGCTGGTGCACCCGACAGAATTCGAATCTGTGACCTCTGCCTTCGGAG
>JANXSI010000314.1 GCA_025352765.1 Devosia sp.
AGGGCCTCGTCCGGCCCTGACGGGGACGAAAAAAGGGGCTAGGCCAACGCCTCGCGATTGGCTATGAAGCGCGCACCGTGCGGACGGGGCTGTAGCTCAGTTGGGAGAGCGCATCGTTCGCAATGATGAGGTCAGCGGTTCGATCCCGCTCAGCTCCACCAACGCACGGTAAATCAAAGCTTTAGCTGCTGGTTTTCGTAAGTGGGACACGTAAGTGAGCCATTTGCATGCGAAATCCTGCCTAGTTGTTGAAGTCTCGTCATGCAATTTTCTATTTTCGGTACCAGTATGTGAGGGGAGTGCATCGATTCGACCCGAGCCCGAGCCCGAACTCGGCACCACGGTTCCTGATTAAGGGTCGTCACGAAAAGTCCGTGTCAGGTCCCGGAATAGTCGAGTAACCTCATTCCCACCATGACCACTCGTTACCACATCGCGCTGACGTTCACCGATAGCTACTGGGCCTTAGCGTACACCGCGATGCGCTCCATCAGCATCACATCTCGCCGTCCGCAAACCCTGCAGTTCCACCTTTGCCATGAAGAACTGTCAGTTGAACACATCCAGGCTCTCGACAGTGTTGCCGAAGAATTCGGCGTTGAGGTTAATCATCACGACCTCGCCCAACGCGAAGATTTGCACTCCCTCGCAGAGATCTTAAGAACGAACTCGCGTTTCCCCCCGATCGTTTATGCTCGCCTATTGCTAGATCAGATCCTGCCAAAGGACGTGCGGCGGGTTCTCTATCTCGACTGCGACACCATGGTGCTTGAGGACATTTCCGGGCTTTTCGAAACCGACCTCGAGGGGAGTGCGATCGCCGCGGTGCGTGATCCGAACCAACTTCATCTCAAGCTCGGGCGTGATCTGCGGGCGCGGCGCCACCTGTTCACAAGTGCCGAACCGTATTTTAACTCGGGCGTGATGCTCATCGACCTTCAGGCCCTCGCCAAGGCCAATGTCACTCTATTTGCGCGAGAACTGTCGACTCGCGTCAATACGTCCGAGCTCTACTTCGACCAAGATCTGCTCAACCTGATTTTTGTCGGCGCTTGGAAGGAACTGGACTGGCGCTATAACCTGACCGGCCCGCGACCGCCGCATACGTCTTTGGCTCCCGCCATCCTCCATTACACGAGACGACCTTCGCCATGGAATCTGGGTGCCCGGGTCGCCTACGCGAGGCTTTATCGTCACATGATGACAAATCGAATATTCTACCTTCAGTTGAAGGAACGCTGGCGCAAGAACGTATTTCTATATCCGATTTCCTTTTTGCTTCCGTCCTAGCGATATGGCCAGAACCTGTCGACTGAACTGCTATGGATAAAATTGTTCGAGGAGAGAGCTGCAAACTTGGTAGCAGCTTTGCGACTTGAGCTTCGATCAGGCAAGCTGAGTTTCGGACGCCGGCCATGAGACCCATCCCCGGCGGCGTTCGGCTGTTCGAGCAAATTGCTGCCTGAAATCGTAGAGCCACCCCGCCCAAAGTAGCGTCTTTCGTACCAGGCGGAGCCACTCGACTCTACGAGCCCGCTGCTCGGCGACACCGTCTGGTCGTCGGTGCCCGCGATCGCTCCTTGTTTCGCCGGCAATTGACCGCTAGGTCAGGCGCTAAGGTGGGCTTTTCTGGTCCGCCCGCGGCCATTGACAGCCCGCCTGGGCCGCGGCCCGAGCCCGTGAGGACATAATGACCATTACCCGCATCGATCCCGGCAAGCGCCTTGCCGCTGCCGTCAAGCACAACGACACACTCTATATCGCCGGCCAGACCGCCGACACCGAATCCGGCTCGATCGAAGTCCAGACCAGGGAAGTGCTCGCCAAGGTCGACGCGCTCCTCGCCAAGGGCGGCTCGAGCAAGGCCAAGCTTTTGACCATCAACGTCTATCTCAGCAACATCGCCGACTTTGCCGCCATGAACACGGTGTACGACGCCTGGCTCGATACGGCGAACCTGCCGGCCCGCGCCACGGTCGAGACCCGTCTGGCGAGCCCGAACCTGCGCGTCGAGATGACCGCGGTCGCCGCCGCCGACTGAGCCTGAGGGCGGCCGCGCCGCGGCCGCCACGCTCTCAGCGCTTGATGCTGATCCCCTCGAAGGCAAAGATCAGCCCGGCGAGCGGCAGCAACGCGTTGAAGCGGGCGAGAAAGTCCGGCGTGAAGATGCCGGCCGGCCCGAGCACGCAGACCACCCCCCTGACCTCGCC
>JANXSI010000373.1 GCA_025352765.1 Devosia sp.
CGACACGCTCATCCCCGTCTTCGATCTCGGCGGGGTGTTCGTCCATTGGGACCCCATGCTGCTGTTCCGCAAGCTCTTCGAAACCGAAGAGGAAGCGCAGTGGTTTCACGACACCATCTGTACGCGCGACTGGAACCTCGAATTCGATGCGGGCCTGAGCTACGCCGAGGGCGTGGCGCGCCTCGTGACCCGGTTTCCGCGCTACTGGCGCGAAATCCAGGCGTATGATGGGCGCTGGAAAGAAACGGTTGGCGCGTTCATCGATGGCACGATCGACATCCACAACGAGTTGATTGCCGCCGAAGTCCCGACATTTGCGATTACCAACTTTTCGACCGAAAAGTGGATGAGCTGTCTCGGCGAATGGCCGTTCCTCGAAAAGTTCGACGGCGTGGTTGTCTCCGGACTCGAGCGCCTGGTGAAGCCAGATCCGCGTCTCTATCGGCTGTTCTGCGACCGCTATTCGCTGGCGCCCAGCGAATGCGTGTTCATCGACGACAGCGAGCCGAATGTGGTTTCAGCCCGCAAGTTCGGCATGCAGGCGATCCACTTCACCGGCGACACCAAGGCGCTCCGCAAGGAGCTGATCGGGCTTGGCCTGCCGCTCAAGAAGTAGTCGCGCTACTTGGTGCCATACATGCGGTCGCCGGCATCGCCGAGGCCGGGGACGATGTAACCCTTCTCGTTGAGATGGCTGTCGATTGCGGCGGTGAACACCGGCACATCGGGGTGCGCCTCGGTGAACTTCTTGATGCCCTCTGGCGCCGCCAGCAGGCAGAGGAAGCGCAGATTGTTGGCGCCGCGCCGCTTCAGATTGTCGACAGCAGCAATCGACGAATTGGCGGTTGCCAGCATCGGATCGACGACGATGATCAGCCGGTCCTCGAGGTTGGACGGCGCCTTGAAATAATACTCGACGGGCTCCAGCGTTTCGTGGTCGCGGTAGATGCCGATATGGGCGACTCGCGCCGCGGGCACGAGATCGAGCATGCCGTCGAGCAGGCCGTTGCCGGCGCGCAGGATCGAGGCGAAGACCAGCTTCTTGCCCTTGATCGAGGGCGACTCCATGTGCGCCATGGGGGTTTCGATCGGGATCATCTCGAGCTCGAGATCGCGCGTCACCTCGTAGCACATCAGGTGGGCGATCTCGCGCAACAGCCGGCGGAAGCTCGCGATCGAGGTGTCCTTGTCGCGCATGATGGTCAGCTTGTGCTGGATCATGGGGTGGCCGATGACGGAGACGGATGCCATGTGGCCCCCTGGCGCTGGTGGATTACAGGAATGATCGTCCGTGTACGCCGGGCGCGAGGCCAAGCCAATGGGCAATGCTTTCGCCAATATCGGCGAAGGTGGGCCGAATGCCAACCGTGCCGGGCGTCAGCCTTGGGGAAAAGCAGAGGATCGGGGTCTGTTCGCGGGTGTGGTCGGAGCCGGTCCAGGTCGGATCGTTGCCGTGATCGGCGGTGAGCACCAGGAGATCGTCGTCGCGCAGTTTCGCGATCAGCTCGGGCAGGCGTGTGTCGAACGCCTCGAGCGCCTTGGCATAGCCCGGGACGTCGCGGCGATGGCCGTATTCCTGATCGAAATCGACGAAATTGGTCATGATGAAGGCGCCATCGGCGGCCATCTCGAGCGCCTCGAGCGTCCGGTCGAACAGCGCCATGTTGCCGGTCGCCTTGAGCTTATGGGTGACGCCATGGCCGGCATAGATGTCGGAGATCTTGCCGATGGCAAAGACCTGCCGTCCGGCATCCTTGTTGCGATCGAGCAGCGTCGGCGCGGGTGGCGCAATGGCGAAGTCGCGACGGTTGCCGGTGCGCTTGAAGGTCGCCGACGTCTCACCGACGAACGGCCGGGCAATGACTCGGCCGATCATCAGCGGCTTGGTGAGGGTGAAAGCTGCCTCGCAGACCTCATAGAGCCGGTCGAGCCCGAAATGCGTCTCGTGCGCCGCGATCTGGAACACCGAATCGATCGAGGTGTAGCAGATGGGCTTTTGGGTACGGATCGACTCCTCGCCCAGTTCGGCAATGATGGCGGTGCCGGAAGCGTGCTTGTTGCCGAGGATGCCGGGGAGGCCGGCATTTTCGATCAAGGTCTGGATCAGGTCGTCGGGAAAGGTCGGGATGGTCTGGGGGAAATAGCCCCAGGCGAAGGGCACCGGCACACCGGCGATCTCCCAATGGCCGGACGGGGTATCCTTGCCCTTGCTGACCTCGCGCCCGACGCCCCAGCGGCCGCCCTTGGGCTCGGCCGAGAGCCCGCGCGGCAGGCTCCCCGTCGAGAGCTTTCCGGCAGCGCCCAGACCCAAGGCGTCGAGATTGGGCAGATGCAGGTCGTAGTTCGCGGCGATGTGGCCGAGGGTATCGGCGCCCACGTCGGAATGGCCATGGCCGTCGCCATAGTCCCTGGCGTCGGGCGCGCCGCCGATGCCGAAGCTGTCGAGGATGCAGAGAATTGCACGGGGCATCAGGGTGTCTCCACGGGGTCGACGCGCTCCGCGATGAGCGGATGGCTCGGCCCAGCTTCGCCGAGGTGATAGGCAGCCATCAGCCGCGCGGTTGCGTCGGCGGCCGAGGCCTCATCGCGAGCATGGAGCCGCGCCAGCGGGGTTTTCGTGTCAACGCGAGCCCCGAGACCGAGCAGACGGTCGAAGCCGACCGCGTGATCAATGCTATCGGTCGGCATCCGTCGCCCGCCGCCGAGCGCCACGACGCCCATGCCGACGCCGCGGGTATCGATAGACGCGATCGTCCCCTCGCCGGGCGCGAACACGTCACGGATGATCGGGGCCTTGGCCAGATGCTGGTCCATGTGCTCGACGAAGTCCGCAGGGCCACCCAAGGCCGCCACCATCATCGAGAACCGCTCGGTGGCCGTGCCGCTCGACAGGGCCCTCTCGCAGGCCTGTCGCGCGTCGCCGACAAAGCCCGACAGCTCGAGTGCGGCCGCCGACAGCGCCAGCGTCACCTCGAGCAATCGCGGGTCGCGGTGCGCGCCGGTGAGGAACTCCACGGCGTTGCGGATTTCAAGGCCGTTGCCGGCGGCGCTCGCCAGCGGCTCGTTCATATCGGTGATGAGCGCCGCGGTCCTCGTGCCGGCGCCGTTGGCGACGTCGACGAGGCTGCGCGCAAGGTCCCGCGAGCGGTCGAGGGTCGGCATGAAGGCACCCGAGCCGGTCTTGACGTCGAGGATCAGCGCGCCGAGGCCGGCTGCGAGCTTCTTGGACAGGATCGACGCGGTGATCAACGAGACGTTCTCCACCGTGCCGGTCACATCGCGGATTGAGTAGAGAATCTTGTCGGCGGGCGCGAGATCGGCGGTCTGTCCGATGATGGCGCAGCCCACCTCCCTCACCGCCTTGCGAAAGAGGGCGTTGTCGGGCTGCGTGGTGTAGCCGGGAATGGCATCGAACTTGTCGAGCGTGCCGCCCGTATGGCCGAGGCCACGGCCGGAGATCATCGGTACGTAGACGCCGCATGCGGCGAGGATCGGCGCCAGCATCAGGGAGACATTGTCGCCGACGCCGCCAGTCGAATGCTTGTCGACGATGGCACCATCGAGTTCGGACCAGTCGAGTACCGTTCCAGAATCGCGCATTGCCTCGGTCAGAGCGACACGCTCGGTGAGTGTCATGTCGCGAAAGAACACCGCCATGGCGAAAGCCGCCGCCTGCGCATGGCTGACCGATCCGTCGGTCAGGCCGGCAATGAATTGCGTTATCTCACCGCGCGTCAGCACCTCGCCGTCGCGCTTGTGGATGATCACTTCCTGCGGGAGGAACACCATCAGAGATTACGCCCCATAGGGCACCCAGACGTTTTTCACCTGCGTGGCGCGGCGGAGGAAATAGTCGCCTTCGAAGCGCCTGTCGCTGAGGTCGTAGTAGAGCCCCCGCGATGTCCAGGTCTGCTTCAGGTTGCCGATGGAGGCCTTCTCGACCATCGTCGAGGTTGCCGCATCGCCGGCGAACCAGATGGCATCGACGCCGTCGTGCTCGGCAAGGGTCTTGGCGAGGCTCGCCGACGGCCCGGTGACGATATTGATGACGCCCGAGGGAACGTCGGAGGTCTCAATCACCTGGTAGAGATCGGTAACCGAAAGCGGCGCGGACTCCGAAGGCACCAGCACCACCGGATTGCCCATGGCCAGGGCTGGCGCGATCAGCGCGATGGAGCCGAGAAGCGGTCGCGACGGGGGCGCGACGATCGCTAGCACGCCGATGGCTTCCACCATGGCGATGGCGATGGTGCGGCTCGGCGGGTTGTGCACGGCGCCATCGTATTTGTCGGCCCAGCCGGCAAAGGCGAACAGCCGCTCGACCGAGGCCGCCACTTCCTTTTGCGCCGAGGCAAGGCTCTCACCGGTCTGCGCGCGGATGCGGCGGGCGAACTCTTCAGAGCGATATTCTAGATTCTCGCCGAGGAAGTAGAGGATCTGGGCCCGGGCATGGGCGGCCGTGGTGCTCCAGCCGAGCGCACCGCGCGCCGCCTCGACGGCATTGCGGATGTCTTTGCGGTTGCCGTCGCCGACTTCGCCGACGACCGCCCCGCCGGCGCCGATCACCGGGCGGGAGTAGCCCGAATCCGGTCGGGCCTGCTTGCCGCCGATATACATCTTGGCCGTCTGGTCGATGCCGTCGTGACCATCGAGCGCGACGGCCTTCTCGACGGCTTTGGGAGCGGCGAACGGCTTCAGCGTCTTCTCCCAACTGGGTTTCAGATAGGCGCCCATGCCTTCCTTGCCGCCCTCGCGGCCGAAGCCGGATTCCTTGTAGCCACCGAAGCCGACCGCGGCGTCGAAATTGTTGGTGCCGTTGATCCAGACGACTCCGGCCTTGAGTTTTGGGGCGATATCGAGGGCGAGGTTGATGTTCTCGCTCCAGATGGTTGCAGCGAGCCCATACTTGGTGTTGTTGGCGAGCGCCACTGCCTCTTCGGGCGTGCGGAAGCTCATCGCCACCAGCACGGGCCCGAAGATTTCCTCGGTGACTACGGCATTGGCCGGCGAGACATGGGTGAACAGCGCCGGCTTCATGAAGCAGCCGCCCTTGGGCATATCGAGGTCGGGCTCGTAGAGGTGGCCGCCTTCGGCGACGCCCTGCTTGACCAGATTGCGTACGCGCTCGACCTGAACCTGTGCCACTAGCGCGCCGATGTCGACGGCCTTGTCGAGCGGATCGCCGACACGCAGCGTCGCCATGCGCTTCTTGAGCTTCTCGATAAAACGTTCTTCTATCGATTCCTGCACGAGGAGGCGCGAGCCGGCGCAGCAGACCTGCCCCTGGTTGAACCAGATGGCATCGACCAGACCCTCGATGGCGCTGTCGATGTCGGCATCGTCGAAGACGATGTAGGGGGATTTGCCGCCGAGCTCGAGGCTCAGCCCCTTGCCAGTCCCGGCGGTGGCGGCGCGGATGAGTTTGCCGACCTCAGTCGAGCCGGTGAAGGCGATCTTGTCCACGTCGTCGTGATCGACCAGCGCCTTGCCGGTCGGGCCCTCGCCGGTGATGATGTTGACGACGCCCGGCGGCAATTTTGCCTTCTCGACGATTTCAGCAAACAACAGCGCGGTCAGCGACGTGAACTCGGCCGGTTTCAATACCACGGTGTTGCCGGCGGCGAGCGCCGGGGCGATCTTCCAGGCCAGCATCAGCAGCGGGAAATTCCACGGAATAATCTGGCCGCAGACCCCATAGGGGGCCATGCCGGGGAACTCGCGTTCGAGATGCTGAGCCCAGCCGGCGTGATGGTAGAAGTGCCGCGCCACCAGCGGAATATCGATGTCGCGGCTCTCGCGGATCGGCTTGCCGTTGTCGAGGCTTTC
>JANXSI010000393.1 GCA_025352765.1 Devosia sp.
ACCAATAGCCCCGCAGCACGGCGGCGGATTGTTGCGACCAGTAGATGGTGTTGCCGAGCGTGGTTTCCTCCAGAGCACCGAGGCCGAGGGCCTCGAGGCCGATGACGGCGAGAATGGCGGAGCCGACGGTGCCGACAAAGCTCGCCACGACGAAGGGCAACAGGTTCGGCATGATCTCGCGGAACAGGATTTCCCATCTGCCCTCGCCGTTCACCCGAGCGACTTCGACATACGCCTTCTCGCGCATGGTAAGCACCTGGGCACGGACGGTGCGGGCGGTGAACATCCAACCCAGCGAGGCGACGACGAGCGCCATGATCCAGGTGGTCATGCGATCGATATTGCCCGCAATGATCACGAGGATGGCAATAGCCGGAACGGTCATCAGGGAGTCCGAGATCACGCGGATGACGGCATCGACGATGCCGCCGAACTGGCCCGCGACCAGCCCGAGCACGGTCCCCGCGCCGACCCCTATGACGCCGGCGATCAGACCCATCTTGAGCGTGTTGGGAGTGGCGAAGATCAACAGCGTCCACATGTCCCGGCCCTGCGAGTCGGTGCCGAGTAGATAGTCGCCCCCCGGGGGCTTGCGCGGGCGAACCGCGCCGACCTGGGCGTGGGTGGCATCCACGAACCACGGGCCGATGATGCTGAACAGCACGATAGCGAGGATGATCGAAAGGCCGATCAGGAGCGCCGGGCTGATACGGCCCTGCGCGTAGTTGCGGCGCATCGCGGCGAAAAAGGCGCTCATCGGCGGATCCTGGGGTCGAGCAACGGGTAGATGAGATCAACAAGGAATAGCAGGAAGGCGAGCGATACGATGAGCATCAGCACCACGCCCTGGATAACGAAATAGTCCTGTCCACGAATGGCGTTGTAGAGCAGCGAACCCAGCCCTGGGTAGTTGAAGATGACCTCAACCAGCACGGCGCCGGAGACCACCGAGCCCAGAGACAGCGCCAGCGCGGTGACCTGAGCAAGAAGTGCGTTACGCATGCCGTACCAAACGAAGATGCGCCGCGGGTGGAGCCCCTTGGCCTCCGCAAACGTGATGTAGTCCTCGCCCAGGACGTTGACCATCTGGCTACGCATCCCGAGGGCCCAGAAGCCGATATTGCCCAGAACGATAGCAAGGCACGGCAGGAAGGCGTGAGCGAGGATGTCCTGCGTGGTAGCCCAGTCAAGACGCATGATGCGAGTCGTATCGACGCCACCGGCCGGCGGGAACCATTTCAGCACAACCGCAAAGAAATAGACCAAGATGATGGCGAGCAGGTAGAACGGGATCGCAGTGAGGATCATCATGAAGGGCACGACCGATCGGATGCCCCGGCTTGCACCGGGCCAGGCAAGGCGGGCGCCGAGCAGCGAGCCTGTGGTGAAGGCGATGAGGGTGGCCACCGCCAGAAGGGTCACCGACCATGGCAAGGCGCTTCCGATCATGTTGGTCACCTTCTCCGGGAAGTTGGCGAAAGACACCCCAAGGTCAAGGTGAAGGAGGTCGAACCAGTAGTTCAGGTACTGCTGCCAGATCGGGGCGTCGAGCCCGTACCTGGCGCGATAGGCAGCGGAAATTGCCTGGATATCGACATTCTGCGCTCCACCGGTCGACTGGAGGCGCGCCAGCGCGGTTTGCACTGGATCGCCCGGCAACAGACGCGGGATGATGAAGTTGACGCTGACCGCGACAAACACGATGACCAACAACTGGCCGAAGCGGGCCGCCACGTAGCGCAGCAATTCTCTCGACATTGGCCGTATCCCTGAACAAATCGGGTGACGGCGCGCCGCCACCCGCAGAAGTTTCGAGACGATCGGACGCTTATTTCGCGCCGGTCGACTTGAGGTTGTGGATCACGAGGTTGAACGCTTCCCACGGTGTATACGGGGCCACATACGGGTCGGCTGCCGACGGCCAGCCGGTCCAGTACGTGTTGTTGAAGGTGACCACATGGTACTCCTCAAGCAGGTCGATCTGCGGCAAGTCGCGCAGTGCGATATCGAGGGCAGCGGCGGCATTCTTCAAATAGTCCGAGTTTGGGTCGGTGCTGGCCGGGACAGCGTCCATCGCGTCGATCAGCTTGTCATAGTTGGGGTTGGCGTAACGCGAAGCTGCGACCAGGTTCGGGGCGGCTTCGCCAAGGGGTCGCGAGAACTTCGAGTGGTAGTGCTGCAGGGTTTCGAGCGGCTCGGAGAGGCTACCGCAATGGACAAACACCATGGTGTCGAAATTGCCATTGGTGATGTCAGGCAGCCACGTGTCGTCGACGGGGGCCTGCATGGCATCAAATCCAGCATTCTTAAGCTGCTGGGTCAGCGGCGCAAGGATCGGCTGGATGAACGCAGGTGTGCGGACGTTCACGGTAACCGGCTTTCCGTCCTTGGCCCACACGCCATTGGAGTCCTTTGCATAGCCGCCCTTGGCCATGTACTCGGCGACCTTTGCCGGGTCAGGTCTGTCCAGGTTGTACTTATCGAGCACCGCCTTGAGCGGACTACCCTCGGTCAGCCAGGTGCCGGCCATGTAGTTTGAGAATGCAAACGTCACCGGCTTCTGACCGCCTTCGTAGCCGATCTCGTTGAGGCCCGCGCGGTCGATAGCGTAGTTGATCGCGTAGCGCAGGTTGACGTCGTTCCACGGCGCCTTGAGCTGGTTGAACACTAGCGAGTAGTCGCAGCCGTCGGGAGCACCCCAGTTCGGGCCTTCCGGGTTCCATGAACTGAGCTTCGCGTTCTGGGCCTTGGCGGCCTCGAACGTGCCAATCAGCAACTGACGCCCACCATCGATCTGGTTGGCGATCTGCAACTGCCCCATGGCGTCGTCGGACGAGACTGGCACCAGGGCGATGCGTTTGGGCGCCGGGGCATCCTGGAAGCCGGTCTTGACACCCCACCAGTCATCGCGACGATCGAAGAGCTCCTGCTGATTGGTGGTCGAAACGAGCTTGTAGGCACCGGTGCCGACTGGCCAGCCCTTGGCCAGATCGAAGTTGGTGAAGGTCGCCATGTCCTGACCTTGCCAGATATGTTTGGGCAGGGTTGGGTAGTGGTTCTCGTGGCCGAGCGCCAGGAAATCGCGCACGAAGCGCGGCGCGGCCTTGTTGAAGTTGATCTTCAGGTTCAGCGGATCGACGACGTCGACGTTCTTAACCCATTCCTTGAACGAGGCCGAGCCGTTGATTTCCGGCGGGGCGTCGCGCAGGGCCTCGAGCGTGAACTTGACGTCGTCGGCCGTGAACTTCTGGCCGTCCGACCATTCCACACCGCCGCGCAACTTGATCGTGGCACTCATAAAGTCCGGAGCATACTCGAAGCTCTCGGCCTGCCACGGGACCAGCTTGCCGTCGTTGAGATTGGTGTAGAACAGCATCTCGTTGACGGTGAACTGCATGGCGTCACGCTGGTGCGTGACCGAGGTCAGGTAGGGGTTCCAGTTCTCGACGTTGGCGAACTGGGCTGGCTGGTCACCCCACGGCGTCAACACTAGCGTTTCATTGCGCGGTACATCGGCAACTTGAGCATATGCAGTGCCTGCGATGAACGACAGACCAAGCAGAAGAGTTGCGCCCAGCGCTCGCCGGGATAGTCTTAGACGCGTCATTTGTTCCTCCTCGCGGCCCCCTCGGCCGCCGTTTATGCGCATGGCTAAGGTGGTAAAACTCACCTAAGGGGCTCATGCGAATTCCTCAACTACAGTGCCATCTTGTCGATGGCTTCGAGCGACAGACCGTAGCCAAAACCCGGTTCGTCATTGACCACCACGTAGCCATTTATTGGGACGGCCATGCCTGGATATGAATGGGTATCCTTGAGCGGTTGGCCAGGCGCGCCGCCCACGAAAAACTCGCCCCAACGGCTGTTCGTAGCAGACATGGTAAAGTGCTGCCCATAGGGCGTGTTCATGCCTGCATGGCAGATCAGCTCTAGCCCGGCGGCGTCGGCGATAGCAGCGATCTTCTGGCAGGCAGTGAATCCTCCCACCCAGTTAATATCGGCTTGGAAGATGTCAACGACACGGTCCTTAGCCGCCTCAAAGAACGTATAGGGCGTATACCAGTGCTCACCGGTCGCAAGTGTCTGCCAAGGCAGGCGTTCGCGAAGGGCGCGATGAGAGGCATGGTCCTCAGGGATCAGGCAGTCTTCCATCCATTTGAGATTGAACGGCTTCAGCCGATGCGCCAGCCGAACTGCGAACTCGACATCAAAGGCCATCCAGCAGTCGAGCATGAGCTCGACGTGGGGACCAATCAGCTCGCGGGCCTTGCCTACAAAGGCTTCGTTCTTATCCAGGGCCTCCAGTCCGTCCGCCGTGCCATAGGGACAGGCCAGCTTTGTCGCCTTGAAACCCAGTTCCATATGCCAGTCGGTGTCATTGCCGGTTGCGTAGCAAAACTGCCTGTCGCGCGCCGCGCCACCTGCCAGTTCATAGACGGGCAGCTTTAATACCTTGCCCTTCAGGTCCCACAATGCCAAGTCCACCCCGCTTATGGCATAGGAGGCGAGGCCGGAGGCCGAATAGGGCGACGTGATACGCATCATCATGTCCCACACCTTCTCTGTGGCGAGCGCATTTTCACCGACCAGCAGCGGGCCGATATGGTCGTTGATCAGGCTGATGGTAGGCTGGCCATAGCCAGTAACGCCAAAGCCCCATGAGTCGTCATCGGCAATGACAAGCACGCCGACCTGCGGGAAATTGGGTGTCCAAGTGGCGCGCAGCGCCTTGTAGCGCGGATAGCGCGACATGGGATTGGCCACCTCGGCATCCTTTGTCCAGGGTGGCCGCTTTGCCGTACCCTGTTGCTGGGCCTCCTCATAGGTGCCCCCCGAAATGGGGTTGGTAATGGCGAAAGCTCTGATGCTCTTGATCTTCAACCGTAGATCCTCCCGTACCTCTGATGTTCTCGCAGTCGTCAATCGAGACGGAAAACTTCCTCAACGGGCCAGACGACTGGAACATTGTCCGGGCCGGTTTCCATGTGCGGCTGCATCCAGGCCTGCCAGCGCCGCACCACGTCATCGACGACGCTGGTCTGGCTCGGCGAGTTCTGTGGCTTTTCGAGACAGGCGAACAGCCACAGATCCAGCCGATAGATGCTATAATTGTAGACGCCCTGGCTCTTCAGAAGCGCCACCATCTCGGGCCAAATCTCGTCATGCTTGCGCTGGTACTCGGCCTCCTGGCCGGGCTTGAGCTTCATCACCCACGCTGAACGCATGTTACTCCCTGTCGCCCTCACGGTTTGTCAATTCCGCACTGGTCATTTGCCTCGTCGACCGCCCTTGCCGGGCTCGCGTTCGCCCTGTTCCTTGAGGTTCGCCGCGATGGTGAACAGCGCCGTACTTCGGACATGCTCCAGGTGCCGACGGTAGGCGTCGACGGCCTCATCAGGCTTTCCTTCCGCGACAAGCGTGGCGATTTCAAAATGCTGCTTCACACTCTTGTTGATCACGCCGGGAACTGGGAACGCGCGGCGTCTTTCTTCGAGTCCGACATTGTAGAGCCCACGGCCAATTGTCGCGAGTAACGGGTTGTGCGCCGCGACGTTTATGGACTCGTGAAACTCGACGTCGAGCAGGCGGAAGGCCGATTGGTCGCCCTGCAGATTGCGGCCATCGATCGCGAGTTCGACAATTCTGGAGCGCTCTGCGTCTGTCGCGCGCAGGCTGGCAAGCCGAACCAGTTCAAGGTCCACCGCCGAGCGCGCCTCGAAATGCCCCTGCACATCGTAATCGACCGCCGAGAAGCTGACATTGAACGGCGCTAGCAGTCGCGCTGACGAGAGGTCCGACACCCTGTAGCGACCGCCCTGCCGGCTATCGATCAGGCCCATGACCGTGAGCGCTTTCAGCGCCTCACGCAGAGGCGCCCGCGAAATGCCGAAGGCGAGCGACATCTGCGCCTCCGTCGGTAGACGGTCCCGGGCCCGCAAGGTTCCCGATTTGATAAGTGCCATCAATCGGTTGGCGACCACCTCAGCGAGTGAAAGCCGCTCGATCGCCCCGCCTCGCAGGATGGAGTTCGGCGGCTCATTCTCGCTCAGTTGCTCGAGCGTGAGGCCGCCAAACAATCGATCTTCAATGTCTTCTGCCGTGCCCACATCGCCTCCCCAAACTTGTCTAACAAGTAGCATAAACGGACAACTTGACAAGTGGCTGCCGCTTTTTTGGCCTTTGAACCTTAGTTCGATGGACCGAAGGCGCTGCTTGAGGACGAAGGGTTCAAAGCGCTCGGCATCCTCCAGACCGTCACCCGCGAGAACGACCCGTCAAATCCTCCCCACCCGCTTGCCCTAGGGAGTCGGATCCTACCCCACCTTGCCGTTCGGACCCCGGCGGATCGAGGACAAGGCCTCGGGCACACAGCTCATTCAGGAACTGATCGCCGACGAGCTGAGGACAGTAAACTCGCTACGTACCAACCGGCGACAACATCACGCGCCTGAACTCGAAGACAGCAACGATGGAACATGGTTTTGTTCACCTTTCGACCGAGGCTTCCTGGCTGGCCGACTATTTGCACGAGATGACGATCTTTCCGAACGGCCGTCACGGCGACGAGGTTGATTCGACGGCCCAGATCGTCGATTGGTGCAAAATCCCGATCCCTGGGTCTGACATGTTCCAGGCGATTGCTGGCAACAGATTGCCGGCAACCGCGACACGGTTGCGGGCGCCGGCTGTTAGGAGAGGGCCGAGCTGACAAAAGCTACGGTCTAGGCAGCGTTTCCCGCATGACTAACAGGCGAGGCTGGATGCAACACCACAAGAGGCCCTCGGCCGTTCACGGCACACTGCGACTGGACTTCCTCGCCGACCAGAGCCACACCAGCGTCGTGGTTGATCGGCGGGAGCTTACCGCGTCGATCCAACCATGCCCGGAATCCATTTCGGGCCTGTCCTCGTGCAAGGGCCGCCATTTTCCGGCGTTACCCAATGAGGACAATGACGATGACCAACAAACCCCTTACTGATGCCCAGCGTGTCGTGCTTTCACATGCTTCAATGCAGGCTGATGGCGCGGTGCTGCCCCTGCCGCGCTCGACCCGGCTCAACTCTGGTGCGGTCGGCGTCTTGCTGCACAGCCTCTTGAAGCAGGCGTTCGTGCGAGAA
>JANXSI010000394.1 GCA_025352765.1 Devosia sp.
CGCGAATGTAGCGCCCGAGTGGTGTCGGTCCACATCGTTGATTTCCTTCGGTTCGTTGCAAAACCGCTGAATCAACGATCCGGGCAGCCGTCAAGCTAACCCGCTGATACCACTCACCATAATTTCGGATCAGACACTCAGCGTCGTGCTTTTTCTTTCGCATGTACACAAACGTGCGCGATTACGGTCCGGTCGTCGTCGCACTCCGACCGGTGCTCGACAACCTGCCGGGAAAGATTGTCGCTATCGGCGGTGGTCTGGCGGCTGGCAAGACGACACTGGGGCGGTATCTCGCATATCACTTCAATATTTCATTGATCGAAACCGACTTGTTTCGGCTCGAGAACAAGGCGGGTCGTCTTTCGTACCGCAACGAAGTGCTAGTGGACGCGATCGCGAGCCGCGTTGACAGGCAAAATCCAAGACCGGTGATTATCGAAAGCGCCGTCATACTTCGAGTTTTGTCGGAGATTGGGCGTACTGCGGACTACTACATCCATGTCAGTTCGGATGAAGAAGCCGACGTGATAGACAGCGACGAACGGGCGGATGTCGAACGGTACGATACCGAATACGCTCCAAGGGAAAGGGCCAACTTATTGATCCACTTCCCGTGAGTAACGGGTCGACCGCCAGTGCCAAACCCTGGCGTCTGCTTTGCGCTTGCAAGCTTCCTACAGCACCTGAGCGGCGTTGGCCCGCTACCCACATAGCTGCGGGAGCAAACTGAAGCTGCACACGCTTATTTTCGGGGCTGCGCAAAGCGTCCTCTGTGACTGTACGTGTGCTAACCCATTCAAGTGGAAATTTGCCGCCCAATCAGGAAGTATGGGATCAAATTGCGTTCGCGCCTGGAGGGATTGCCGCGTGCCACAAGCGAGAAGACCGCCCGTCACTGCCGATGAAAAAAAGATCCGCGCCTTGCTAGAAACCTACGCTTGCCCAGTTCCGTTTCACGAAATCCGAACGCGCTTTCTGGGCAACATCGCGACGCCAGCGATGTCGGCTTCGCCCATATCTGTCGTGAAGAACCTATGGGGCGGGGAGCTGCCGGAGTTCGAGAGCCTTGATGCCGCCAATGAGTTGATCGACGTTCTCATCAACGGCCTGTGGAACTCCCTTACGCGTCATCAGAAGCGCAGCGATCCCTTCCGGCTGGTACGGCCAACGGTTACTGCCACGCGCGAAGGGCTCGCGCAGTTTGCGCTGATACGCCAGCAGGAGATTGAGGGCTTCATTGAGGGGTTGTTTGCGGATGCGGAGGAGGCCAACCTTCCGGCGAAGGCATCGGCGGCAATCGAAGTTCTCGGTGAACTCCGCGCCATTATGGCGGGTGTCTATGATGTTGCCATCGACGAGAGCAAACCTGCGCTCCCGTCCGAAATTGCTATCACCGTCAAACACCTCCGGGAACTTACGCTGGCGATGGAATTTGAAATCAACCGGGTTGTTCTGGACTGCACAAGGGCGCGACGCCAAATGCTCGGCTCTGTCAGCAATGCCGGGCCGACGCGCCATTAAGGGCAGGGCGCATTCGCAGACGTAGGGTGTCGTGTTGACACGACGCATGCGGACGCGATCCGAAACCAAATATAGCGTCATTCCGGTAGGAATATCAGATACATGACTACATGCTTTGACCATCAAACAGTGATGGAGAGCATAATGAATACGCTTAAGGGACTGACGTTTGCGGCGGTGCCGCGTGACAACGCACTGAGCCCCCTGCAGAAGCGGCGCAACAAGCTGATCGCGCATTTGTGCGAGCAGTTGGCAATGGCTGAGGCTGAGATCGACGGTCGCATTCATGTGGTGAAGAAGCGGCGCTGGGAGCACACGCAGGACGGGCAGAAGCATCGAAGCATCTGATCGTCTGATCGAAGTCGACAAGCGGCTCAAGCAGTGGTGGAAACCGCAGGGTGACGGCAAGGTGCTGCTCAGTGTGCGGTATGGCGCAAAGGCTATCGAGTTCGAAAAGGGCAAGGATGCCGTTCTACTTGCTGATGTGCGGGAACTGGCAACGGTGCTGCCGAAGCTGATCGCCGCAACTGAGGCAGGCGAACTCGACACGCACATCAATGCGGTGATGAAGGTGAAGCAGCCGATTTGTAAATTCGCGAGCAATAGTGGCTCTGACTCACTCTCGCTGATATTTGGTGGCGGCGTGGTGCTGTTTTCGAAGGGGAATCAGCAGCATGACGAGGAATTTGGCCGTTTCGTCCCTGATGCCGGCAGGTCTGGTCGTTGAGAGCATGACCGAGAGCGAAGCGGGCATTGTTGTGTTGGCACGGGCGAGGGCGCCGGAGAGAGCCGGTCCGGTGTGCGGGAGGACCTCAAGACGGATCCACAGCCGCTATATAAGGACCGTTTCCGACCTGCCTTTTGCCGGTCGCAGGGTTGAGCTTCGCCTGACGGCCCGCCGCTTTGTGTGCGAGGCACCATTCTGCCGACGAAGGATCTTTGCTGAACGCTTTGAGCATGGCGTTGTGGCTGAGCGATCAAGGCGATCGTCGCGACTTGAGTGCATCGTCCACCATCTCGGGCTGGCACTTGGCGGCCGGCCGGCGGCAAGCTTTGCCCGACGGCTGATGCTGCCGGTCAGCAACGATACGCTGCTCAGGGTGGTGCGGCGCCGTGCCTCGTTGCCAACCGAGGCCCTCAAGGTGGTCGGCATCGATGACTGGGCCTGGCGGAGGAACCATCGCTATGGCTCGATCGTCTGCGACCTTGAGCGTCGACGCATCGTGGCGCTCTTGCCAGATCGGGAAATCGGTACGATTGCAGCGTGGCTCGACGACCATCGGGAAATCGCCATCGTCTCACGCGACCGCGGCGGCGGGTATGGCCAGGCGGCGGCGAAGGCGCTGCCCAAGGCGATCCAGGTCGCCGACCGCTGGCACTTGATGGAAAACGCCAGTGCCGCATTCACTGATGCCGTGCGCAAATCCATGCGCCCGATCCGGGCCGCGATCGGCGCCACCATCATCAACCCCGAACTGCTGACCTCAGCCGAGCGGTTGCAGTACGATGGCTGTATGCGGCGCGAGCAAACCAATACGGCAATCCTGAAGCTTGCCGGCGACGGCGTTCCCATCAAGCAGATCGTTCGCCTTACCGGCCACAGCCGAAAACTGGTGCGGCAGGTCATCCGCGGGCAACGGACCGATA
>JANXSI010000452.1 GCA_025352765.1 Devosia sp.
AGCCCGCCGGTGCCCAATTGCGACATGGTGTCGTTGGCAAGGCTCGGCGCGGCGGCAGCGGCCAGCGCGAATGCAGCGATCAGAAGCGATTTCATACGGCGACCTCGGCTTTGATGTGGGCGTGCGGATCGTACCCGGTGAGCAGGAAATCCTCGTACTGGAAGTCGAAGATCGATTGCCGGTCCGGATTGAGCGTCAGCCGCGGCAGCGGTTTCGGCGCTCGCTGCAATTGCTCACGCGCCTGCTGAACGTGGTTTGAATAAAGATGCACGTCGCCAAAGGAGTGGATGAACTCCCCCGGCTTGAGCCCGGTCACCTGCGCCATCATCTGCGTCAGCAGGGCGTAGGAGGCGATGTTGAACGGCACGCCGAGGAAGATGTCGGCCGAGCGCTGGTAGAGCTGGCAGCTGAGCTTGCCGTCGGCCACATAGAACTGAAACAGGCAGTGGCAGGGCGGCAGCGCCATGTCGTCGACTTCCGCCGGGTTCCAGGCGGTGACGATGTGCCGGCGCGAATCCGGCTTGGTCCGGATCGAGTGGACGACATTGGCGATCTGGTCGATCGTGCCGCCATGCCCGTCCGGCCAGCTCCGCCACTGGCTGCCATAGACCGGCCCGAGGTCGCCGTTGGCGTCAGCCCAGGCGTCCCAGATCTTGACCCCGCGCTCCTGCAGCCAGCGCACATTGGTTTCGCCGCGCAGGAACCACAGCAGTTCGTAGACGATGGATTTGACGTGCAGCTTCTTGGTGGTGAGCAGTGGAAAGCCTTCCGCCAGGTCGAACCGCATCTGGTGCCCGAAGATCGAGCGCGTGCCCGTGCCGGTCCGGTCCGGCCGGTCGACACCCGTGTCGAGCACGGTCTGGAGGAGATCGAGATATTGTCGCATGCAAAAGCTTTATGCGATTCGGTGGACGGGACGGAGCCGCTCTCATCCAACTACGGCGTAATCAACTCGAGCTCTGGGAAATAGCGGCGGTACCGCTTCACGTCGCGGGTGAGCAAGGGGACGCCGAGGTCGACAGCTTGGGCGCCCACGAAGAAGTCCGGCAGCACATTCGTCTTCTCGCCGCCATTGCGTCGGTACTCAGCATAGGCCTGGCCGGCCCGGAAAAGCGCCGACTTGCGGAGGGGCTGAAGCACAAGCCCGAGTGCGGCCAGGACCTGGTCAACATCCTCAACTTTGTCGTACTGCGACGAGAGTTCAGCAAATACGGAATCGCAGACTACAGCAGGCCCCTCCACCACCGCTTCGGACAGTCGGTCCAACGACCATCGCCGCCATACGGGGTCGTGTTCTGCGATATCGATGATGATGTTGGTATCGACAACGACCATCATTCGCCGCGCAGGAATTCCATGATTTCGTCAGTCGTCATGCGGGCAAACTCATCCCTGGGCTTGGGGAGGTCTGCGATCGCTCGCTCGATGCGCGCGCGCACCTCCTCACTTGTCGCCGCCTCCGGAACATCCGCCTTAGCCAAGATGATTTCGCCGTTCGGCCCGCGCTCGAACGCCACTTCGCTGCCGGGCCTGAGACGCAGTGCGTCGACAACCTCGTCAGGCAAGGTGATCTGCTTTCCGGCCGTCATCCGAGCGTTCATCATCAGCTCCTGATCCACCGCCGCAAATTACTCCGTCCCTTCGCCATTTGCATCCCCTCGCCCCAGCCCCTATATTGGGTGTGCCGGCAACGGCTATGGCGATAAATGGCTATCGTAATAAACCCATCGGACCCGGGGGCAGTACCCGGCGCCTCCACCATCTCCTCCCCCTCAAGACGGGGGGAGCCACTGGGGGCGAAACAGGATCGACGAGGGCGTAAAGGGTGTGTTTTCGCTCGGCATGGTACTACCGTCATCAGACCATTTCTATAGTTGCCAATGACAACTATGCTAAGGTTGCTCTCGCCGCGTAAGCGGTGCTCGCACCTGAATCAAAGTCCTCTAGGCTTTTAGCGGTTTAGAGGCGGGGTCCGCAGGCACCTGGCAACAGAAGCCTGCACCTTCCCCCGCTTTGTCCTTGATCTTCATGCCGCCCCCGGCTGATATGCGCCGAAAACGGGAATCTGCGCGCCGACATGGCCCAAGACCACATTCGATACGACATCCTCACCCAGGAAGCGCTGCGCGGCGTCGTCCGCAAGGTGCTAGCCGAAGTCGCGAAGACCGGCCTGCCCGGTGAGCATCACTTCTTCATCTCGTTCCTGACCCGGGCGCCGGGCGTGCGCATCAGCCAGCGCCTGCTCGAGCAATACGCGACCGACATGACGATCGTCCTGCAGAACCAGTTCTGGGATTTGAAGGTCAGCGAAACCGGCTTCGAGGTCGGCCTGAGCTTCGACGACAAGCCGGAAACGCTGGTGATCCCCTTTACCGCCATCAAGGGGTTCTTCGACCC
>JANXSI010000475.1 GCA_025352765.1 Devosia sp.
CTTGAGGACGAGGCCGACGAACACGAACATCAGGATTATCAGCCCGAATCCGAGGCCGACCCCGAGTCGTTGCCAACGCCGCCGCGTGCTGCCGTCGTCACACCGATGATTCGGTCGGCCGGCGCGTCACCGGTTCAGCAAAAGCCCACGCTGTCCTCCGTCGCGCCCGGCCAGCCTCGGCCCGCCGCCGCACCGCCGATTCCGTTGAAGCCGGTGAGTGTGGCGCCCCGCGCGGCCGACAACGACCGCTTCGCCATTTCGCCCGGCGTCGGCCTCAATGTCCGCCCGCCGGCCAACCAGCCGCTCAATCCGCAGCCCCGGGCGCCGCAGCCCCCTCCGGCTGACTACGACGACTCCGACCCGATGTCGGAGATCGAGAGCCTCATCGGCGAGGCAGTGCGCGTCGAGCTGACGCCTGGCCCGGTGCGGGTGCAGACGCCGCAGCAGGTGTCGCCGAAAGTCCAACTCGAGCAGAACGACGACGTCGAGCGCGAGATCAAGACCCATCCGCAGGCGTCCTACATGCCATCGCCCGCACCGGTGGTGCCGCCGCTGACCACCGCGTTTGCGCCCCGCCGGTCGAACATCAAGGACGACGCCGGCGCGGCGTCTGCCGAAGACGCGATCCTCGCCGCCGCGGCTGCCTCCGGCGCCGAAGTCGGACGGCTCGAGCCCGCCATCGGTGACGAAAGCCCCTATCGCCGCCTGAAAGTGAAGCCACAGCGCAATTCGATGCTGTCGGGCGGTCTCCGGCAGTATGTCGGGATGGCCGTTGCCGGGACGCTTTTGCTGGCGGCCGGGCTCGGCCTCTACTGGGTCCTCAACATGGGCCGCGGTGCCAATACTGCCACCAGCGCTCCGCAGCTGACCGCGGACCCGACGCCGGTCAAGGTCAAGCCGGCCCAGTCCGCGACGCCCGCGACCGACACAGCCAAATCGCCGGTTCTCGCCAAGATGGACGGCAGCTCCGCGGCGCCGAGTTCCGAGCAACTGGTCTCGACCGACGAGACGAGCGGTGGCACGGTCGCTCGCGATGTCACGCCGACTGCCGACGCTGACGGCGGCGAAAGCGGCCTCGCCAACCGCAAGGTGCGGACCGTCACCGTTCGCCCCGACGGCACCATTGTTTCGGGCGACGATGCGCTTGCTGGCGGCACCGAATTGCCGGTTGACCGGCCCAACGTGCCCAGCGTTCCGAGCACCGAGAGCACCAATTTGCTCGGCAGCGGCGACGGAACGCAGTTGACGGCTGCTCCCGCCGACGCGACCGCGGCGCCGGCACTTACCAATCCGACCGCAGAAGTCGCCAATATCGATCCGACGGTTGTCGCGCCGACGCCGATGAGCCTCCCCACGCGCAGCACGGCAGCGACGACGCCGCTGGCGCCGAAGCCCCCAGCCAACACCACTGTCAACGCAGCGACCACCACCGGCGCGCAGACGCCCAACGGACAGATCGACCTGCTCGGCGAGAGTGCCGACCCGCAGGTGGCGGCGGCACAGCCGCAGCAGACGGTCGCTCCGGCGGCCAGCGGCGGCAGCGCCCCGGCCTATGTCCAGCTCAGCTCGCAGCCGACGCAGGGCGATGCCCAGGCGGCCGTGAAGGCGATGAATGCCAAGTACGGCGCGCTGTTCGGCGGCAACAAGCTGACCATCCAGCAGGTCGATCTCGGCCAGAAGGGCGTCAAATGGCGCGTCCGGCTGCCGGCCGCGTCGCTGGCCGATGCCACCAGCATTTGCGCCCAGATCAAGAGCCAGGGTGGCGACTGCTTCCCTACCAAGGGTTGACGCATTTCCTGTGAGCGGGGGACCGGAGAACCGGATTTCCCGCTTTTCCGTGCCCAACTCCGTGTAAAACGAATGCCTGCGGCCCAGCGCCGGCGTTTCACCGTTTGTGGCAGAGTTCATGGTCGATCCATCCGCCGAGTGGCTCGAAGCCGCGCCGCCGCCCGATGACGAGGTCATGTATGTCGACGTGGGCGGCTACGAAGGCCCGCTCGACCTGCTGCTCGACCTCGCTCGCCGTCAAAAGGTCGATCTGGCGCAGATTTCCGTCCTGGCGCTGGCCGAGCAATATTTGAGCTTCATCGAGACGGTGCGCGAGAAGCGCATCGAGATCGCAGCCGACTATCTCGTGATGGCGGCGTGGCTTGCCTACCTCAAGAGCCGGCTGATGGTGCCGCAGGTCGCCTCCGACGACGAGCCGACCGGCGAGATGATGGCCGCCATCCTGCAGTTCCGGCTGAAACGCCTCGAAGCCATGCGGCGCTCGGCGATGCAGCTGATGAACGGGCCGCTGCTTGGCCGGCAGGTGTTTGCCCGGGGTGAGCCCGAGCCGATCACCATCGCCCGCCACGCCCTCTGGGAAGCCTCGCTGTTCGATCTCCTCAAGGCCTACGCCATTCAGCGCGAGCGGGGCATTCCCACCGACTACACGCCGTACGAGCGCAATGTCTGGTCGCTGGCCGAAGCCCGCGAAATCCTCAACCGGCTGATCGGCGACAATATGGACTGGGTGCCGATCGACAGCTATCTGGTCGAATACCTGCAGACGCCCGAACAGCGGGTGACCGCCATCGCTTCGACCTTCGCCTCCAGCCTCGAACTGGTGCGGCAGGGGCAGGTCGAACTCCGCCAGAGCCTCGCTTTCGGCCCGCTTTTCGTGCGACGTCGCAAGTCCGACGGCAACCAGAGCCAGAATTGATGTCCGACGACTCCACGCCCACCGAATCGCCCGATCTGC
>JANXSI010000556.1 GCA_025352765.1 Devosia sp.
CTTGGGCGGCGGCCCCTCGGTGCAGACCCTCGAGGTCGCCATCTATTCGGCCGTGCGCCTTGATTTCGATCTTGCCGCCGCCGTCCACCTGGCGCTGCTGCAGATCGCCATCTGCACCCTCATCATCCTGATGAGCTCCGCACTCGCCCCCATCTCGTCGAGCCTTGACCGCCCGGTCGAGCCGCGCTGGCGCGATGCCGGCGCCACCCGGCTCTGGCAGTGGCTGATTCTCATCCTCAGCGTCCTCGGCTTCGCCTCCCCGCTTCTCGCCGTCCTCGTCGGAGGCCTCTCGGGCCTTGCCAGCGTGCTCGCCCAGCCTGCGTTCTGGAACGCCGTCGCAACCAGCCTTTGGATCGGCGCCGCATCGGCCGTTCTCGCGCTCCTCCTCGCGCTTGTGGTCGCGGGTGCGCGCGCCGCCGCCAGCTCCCGCCTTGCCCGCATCGCGCTCGGCGCACCGGCCTTTGCCTACCTCGCGGTCCCGGCCGTGGCGCTGTCGCTGGGCGCCTTCCTCTTCGTCCGCGACCTCGGGCTTACCCCCGACGCCGCCGCGCCGCTGGTAGTCGTCATCGCCAACGCCCTGCTGTCCTTACCGTTCGCCATGGCCACCCTTTCGCCGCCGCTCGATGCCATCGCGCGAAGCCGCGGCAAGCTCATCCGCTCGCTCGGCCTCTCCGGCACCCGGCAGTTCCTCGACATCGAGTGGCCGCTGATCGCCCGCGACGCCGGCCTCGTCGTCGCGCTGAGCTTCTGCTTCTCGCTCGGCGACCTTGGCGTCATCGCGCTCTTTGGCACCGAGCACTTCGCCACGTTGCCGCTGCAGATGGTGCGGGCGCTCGGCGCCTATCGGACCAACGACGCCGCCGCCATTGCAGCGCTCATGCTGGTGCTCACCATTGCCGCCTTCGTTGCCCTGCCCGCATTGTTCGAAAGGCTCAGCCGTGCTCGCCCTTGAAGCTGTGACCTTCGCCTATACCGCTTCAGCCGGCTATCGCTTCACGGCCGAAGCTCAGCCGGGCGAAATCACCGCCATTCGCGGTCAAAGCGGCGCCGGCAAGTCAACCCTGCTCGATCTGATCGCCGGCTTCCTCGTCCCCGCCTCGGGCACGATCCGCATCGACGGCGCCGACGTCACCCCGCTGCCACCGGAACAGCGCCCGGTCTCGATCCTGTTCCAGTCCGAAACGCTGTTCGAGCATCTGAGCGCCGGCCGCAACGTCGCGCTCGGCCTGGCGCGACCGGACGCCGGGCGCATCGCCGCCGCGCTCGCTGAAGTGGGGCTTGACGGCATCGGCCCGCAACGCGCCGCAACCCTTTCGGGTGGACAGAAGCAGCGCGTCGCGCTGGCCCGTACCCTGCTGCGCCAGAAGCCGCTGCTGCTGCTCGACGAACCGTTCTCGGCGCTCGACGACGAGACGCGCGAGACCACCCGCGCGCTGGTCAAATCGCTGACCCTCAAACACCAATGGGCCACCCTGCTGGTGACCCATCATGCCGATGACATCGCGGCCATCGCCGATCGCGTCTATCGCCTCGAGAACCGGGGCCTCGTGCGCGAGCGTTAGCCCGCCGAGGTCGTCCCCTTGCCCCAGGCGGCGAACACGTCGGTGAACAGCTTCTCCGCCTTGTCGTCCTTTTCGAGCGTGATGATCGCCCGCTTGCCCGACGCGTAGATCAGCGCCAGGTCCATCCACTTGCGCGAGGTCAGCAGGTTGACGTTGGCCGTGTTGTCTTCCGGCGTCGCACTGAGCGCGAACAGGAACGAATTGCCGACAACGCGCGCCGACGCACCGACCAGCGGCGCTCCCTGCACCAGTTCCTCGTTCTTCAGCAGCACGCCGGGCAGCCCGGCGATCGAGCCGCCGATGAAGCTGTCGGAGACCGTGAAGTTGATCTCCATCAGATGGCTGGCGGGCAGGCTCGGATCCGAATTCTTGCGGATCAGCACGTCGACCGAGAGGTTGCGCGCCGGAATGTTGGCCTTGCCGACCAGCGTCGGCTGACCAGTCTCGTCCTGACCCTTGCTCCACTCGACCGTACCCGAGAACGGCACCGCACCGGTGCTGCCGGTATCGGACGCTTCGAGCAGCAGCGACTGGCTGCCAGCGACGGTCGCCGGATCGATTGCGGCAACGGCCTCTTCGGCCGTGCTTGCGGTCTGCGCGGTGTCGGTGCCGAGGCGCTCCTCGGTCTTGGCGTCGCCGCTCGGCGACTGCAGGGCGAGCGGTGCCACCGCATCGGCCGCGGCCGGAGCGACGGCCGGCTGATTGGCGGTTGCAAGCCGGTCGGCGCCCTTGAGTTCGGTCGAGGGCTGCGCCGCCGCCGATGGCGTCGCGGTGTTGCCCGGTCCGGTCGAATCCGGCGTCACGACAGGCTGCGTCGCGGCGGCGGTGGCGACCGACGGCGTCCCCTTGCCGAACATGGCGTCGAGATTGATGAAGCCTTCCTGCCAGGCCCAGAAGCCGGCGCCACCGGCGCCCAGCAGCAGGGCCACGAAGATGATCAGAAAAATCGTCACGGCCCCGAGGCCGCCGCGCTCGGTCTGGGCGCGTGGCACGCCGCCCTCCGGGAAGGCGCGGTTGCTGCTGCGGCGCGGCGTCGAAAATTCCTTGGCCGGGCGCGGCGTTTTGAGTTCGCGCTGCTCGCCACGCAGATCGGGCATGTCGGTCGTGCGGCCGTTGAACACGCCGTTCTTTTTGGCCGGCGAGCGCATCTCGTCGTCCATCTCGACCTGGCCGTCGCCATATTGGTCGGGCCGCGCCTCGCCCCGCTCCGCGCTCTCGAGCGCGGCAATGGCCCGGTCGATGGTCCGCTGCGGATCGGCTGGCTGGTGTTCAACCTCGACCTCGCGCACGGCTGTCATCGCTGCCAGATCTTCGGGGACATCGAAGTCCATGGGATCGACCTGCCGGGCCGTGACCGCACCGCGCGTATCGCGCCGCGGCTCGATGGCCGGACCGCGACGCGCCGCGTCGGCGGCAATCGAGAATGCGCCTGCCGCCGGACGGGCCTTGGCCGCCTCGGCACGCGCCACGATCGAGGGCAGCGGCTTGCCGCCGGCACCGACCGGGCGTCTTGGTTCCTGCTTAGTCTCTTCGGGCTCTGCGGGCTCCGATTTCGCCACCAGCACCGGCTGCGATTTCGGTGGACGGGAGCGGATCTCGGGCGCTTTGGGAGAGACCGGCGCACCTTCACGGCTGCGATCACGCTCGGCGGCGGCAATGATGTCTTCGATCGAATGGTTCGGCACGCCGTTCGACTTGGGCGTGGGGCCGCGGACGGGCGCCTCCGGCCGCGGGCTCGGTTTCACCGGCTCGGGCTTCGCCTCGGGGCGGGCCGGAGCCTCTGCGGCCGGCTTTGCGGCCGCCTTGGCGCGCGCCTCGGCCGCGAACACGGGGGGCAATGTCGGAGGCGACTGGGGCTCGGGGCCGAGTCCGGCGATATTGGCCTCGCTCGCCTCCTGCTCGACCTGGCGGATGCAGTCTTCGAGTTGCAGGCGGTGGGTGGTGATGTCGCGGGCCGGCAGCGGTGGGTTGATCCCACGCAATTGCCCCACGAGCGCTGCGCGCGCCTTCTCATAGACCGCGCGTCGGGCGGCCCCGTTATTCTCGGGCAGAGCGTCCACCGCCCGGCGCAGAAGTTCTTTGTAATCCGCCATTCGCTACATTCGCTCAATTCGCGTGCGAGTTGTAGCC
>JANXSI010000535.1 GCA_025352765.1 Devosia sp.
AAGGCGGGTTGCTTTGTCGCGGCAAACCGGGTTTAAGGCGCAACGGTAGGAGAGGTGGCCGAGTGGTCGAAGGCACGCCCCTGCTAAGGGCGCAGACCTCAAAAGGGTCTCGTGGGTTCGAATCCCATCCTCTCCGCCAGCACCCATTGAAAACATTAAGCTATTTTCGCTGACTGGGCGCTGTTCCCCCAAACGCTCCCTGATAGCTGGCGTCCTTGGGGCCCAAGTGGCTTCCGTTTTTGCCGCGCTCAGTCACTTTGGCACCAGCACCAGCACATTCCGGCTGTTGTCGATCGACCAAGACTTGAAGTTCTTCAGAAAGCTCTGGCCAAGGAGCAGCGTGCCTTTCGTATCCGAGACGCTGCCTTTGACGTTTTCCAGAACGGTATCGCCGACTTTGAGTGAGCGAATGCGAAAGGTTTGCGAGTCGGTCGTTGATCCGTCCGCGAGGGTATACGTCCGCATCTCAAGTATATCGGCATTTTATACTGTTCCCGCGCGCACCAGCGTCGAGAGCACATCGGCCGGAATCGCGACATCGGCGGCACCGCTATCGACGGTGAACTTCAGAGTGATGGTGCCGTTGATGAGCACTGGGATGACGAAGGTACCGCTCTCCTCCTCGAGTGCGACCTCAGTGGAGTGCGAGACTGGCTTAGCCGTGACGCCTTTCTTTCGCGACACTGGCGGCACTCCGCTGATGCCCGTCGAATGGTCCAAGTATCTACCTGAGAGCCGCAACCGCATCCCTCAAAATAGAAGCAGGTCTATCTTACGGGCCTCCCGAATGAGTTCCGCGAGCCGTCGCCGCTCGGCCATTTCGGCTTGTGTCCTGAGCCCATAGCGGTATCGCCCGTTAGCCTTCCAGGCGCTCCACCGCCAGCGCCGTGCATCCGGCACACCGACCAGCCCGTTACAGCTGCCGAACCACATGGGAGGCCTGACCGTTTGCTGTATGCCGTGCAGCGAAAAACTTCCGGCGTAGGTGTTCTAGCGGGTTCCGCCGGTGTAGCTTCTTCTAGCCGCCAGTCTGCGAGGTGGCCCGAAAAACACGAGGGGATCGAATGCGTCACTGGTTGGCTTCTGCCGTGCTTGCCCTGCCCATGCTTGCGATAGCGCCTTTGGCGTACGCAGCAGGTTTCGAGAATGCCGTGGTCTCGGCCGAAAAGGACGCGATGGAAAGCGTGACGACTTTCGCCCCCGACACGCCCGTTATTTATCTATCGGCCAATCTGGTCGACGTGGCCAACGGGACGACGGTCAGCGTCTCTTGGGTGAGTGTTGATTCGCACGGCGTCGCGCCTGCGAATTTTGCCATCGCCACTGTGGATATTCCCATCGACAATGGTCAGGACAAGATCAATGCCGACTTGAGCAAACCCACGAAGGGATGGCCGGTCGGCACCTACCGGGTGGACATCACTATCGACGGCACAGCCGCCGAAGCCGCTGCGTTCGAGGTCAAATAGACCGGGTTGTTGCAACGGTCGAGGGGACCGAAAGAGATGCTGAGGACCACGTTCTTACGCGCCATGACGATGTTGGCCTGCCTGAGCCTTGCGGGGCCTGCCTGGCATAGGACGATGGTGGAGGTAGAGACGACCGGCGGCAGCCGCGAATTCCGAAACGGCCGCCACCGACGCGCCATCTGAACCCGATGATGGAGCTTCGTTGGAGCCCATCGTCTGCGGCGCGGACGGCTTTACGCGTGCCGGCGTACGGTGCCCCTCGCATCGGCTGCCGGAACCGACGAGCCCCCCGACCCATTCGCGACGGTAGTTGGGAGGGCACAAGCTACGACACCCCCTCAGGTGGCCTGCGAACGGCGGAAATGGGCCAAAAAGCGTTGGGGGAAGCCGGTAGCGCGGCCTGGCGTTCATTCGCTGAGGTGGCGTGGCAGGGTCGCGGCGCGGTGAAACTGGGTGCAGCGGGGATCCTTGCTTCCGTTTCGCTTATCTGGACAGCTTGCGGAAGGCCGGGTCCGTCAATGCAATAACGTGGTTGTCGTTTGTTGGGCGAGATAGCGCGGTCGCAAACGTTCCCACACAGCCCTTAAGGGCCGGATTGGCCGCACAGGCGGCCGCGTCCGGAACTTCCTCGGCGGAAGACGCGTCCGGAACTTGCTGTTCAGAGACAGCATCGATGGCGGGGGGTGTGTCTTGCCCACCCCCGCCGCCACCCTCGTCTTGGGCAATGGCCACACTTCCCAGTGAAAGGCTCGACAGGCCGATCAAGGTCGCGAGTACGGCGAGTCTGCTCATGGGCATTGGTCCTCGACAGGAGCGGCAGAAAGAGCCTGACAGCTACCGAAATCGAAGTCACCAACAATCGGGTTTCGATCACCAAAGGGGCCCACACAATCTGGCTCGCGCCTCTTGCTTGCCTCGCGTGGACCGGCGAAATGCGCCTATCGAACTACCTCCCCCACAAGCGCGGGCGCGGAGTTGTCATTTGATCGCCTCAAGCAGCCCCCAGCTTTCCCGCACACCCGATCCCGCGTCGACGCTATGAACACCCCTGGCGCCTTGTGACTGCGAGCTTAGTCTCGGTCCCTGGCCGCCATAGATTCAATTCACCTGTTCGGGATGAACCAGATTGCGGCAACCGCGAAATCTGCGGCGAACGCCAGAAGGGGGTTTACGAAAGCCAAGACGATGCCAACCACAAGCAGAACCGTTGAGCCTGTGCCTCTCCAGTCACGTCCGATTGCGGTTGCAAGTCTGGAGTTGGCTCCCTGCGAGCCGACGATCACCCTGGTCAAAACGAAGTGGGCGACGCCAGCCATGAGCAAGACGACGCCGTAGGCAATGACCGGAACCTGGGCGAAGTTATCCTCTCCCATCCACCCTGTCGCGAACGGCACTAACAGAGCCAGAAGAGCATTGGTTGTTCGCCCACAACACTCTTTCGATCGCCCTGCGAGGCGCCCTGACTTCCGCGATAGATCAAGGCGCACTCGGTGTGGTGATTTCGAAGGCCGGCACACCGAAGTGGCCCGTGAGTGGGTATCGGCTGACTAAGACCTCGGAGCCTTGCGTTGTCGCGTAGCTGCCAGTCAGTGCAGGCGGACGACGGCCCGGACGAGTTTGCCCTCGCGCAGGTCGTCGAAGCCGGCGTTGATGTCCTCGAGCGCCATGGCGCGCGAGAGGAGCCGGTCGACGGGCAGTTGCCCGCGCTGGAACATGCGGATGTAGCGCGGAATGTCGCGCGACGGCACGCAGGAGCCGAGGTAGCTGCCGCGGATGGTCTTTTCGTCGGCGACGAGACTGACGGCCGGGATGGGGAACACCGCAGTCGGTGGCGGCAGGCCGCCGGTGGTCAGCGATCCGCCTCGACGGATGAGCTGGTAGGCGAGTTGCAGGGCCGCGCTCGCACCCGCGAGTTCGATCGCATGCTCGACCCCGCCGCCAGTGGCCTCGCGCACCCTAGCGACGGTATCGGCATCGGACAGGAAGACGTCGGTCGCGCCGAGGCTCCGCGCGATCTCGAGCTTTTCGGAATTGAGGTCGATGGCAACGATGCGCTCGGCGCCGGCTGCCCTCGCGCCCAGCAGGGCGGCGAGACCGACCCCGCCGAGACCGACGATGGCAACGCTCTGCCCGGCCGCGATCCGTGCGCCATTGATCACGGCACCAACGCCGGTGAGGACGGCGCAGCCGAAGAGTGCCGCATGCTCGAAGGCGAGATCGCGGTCGACCTTGACCAGCGAGCGGCGGGACACGGTGGCGTATTCGGCAAAGCCCGAAACGCCGAGGTGGTGGTTGAGGTCGTGGTCGTGGGTGCTAAGGCGCCGCTGCCCGGAGAGCAGCGTCCCCTGCCCGTTGGCGGCGGCTCCTGGAATGCAGAGGGCCGGCCGGCCTTCGGCGCAGCAGGCGCAAGTGCCGCAGCTGGGCACGAAGACGAACACCACGTGGTCGCCGGCGACGAGGTCGTCGACGCCGGGGCCGGTCTCCTCGACGATGCCGGCGGCCTCGTGGCCGAGTACCATCGGCAAGGGGCGCGGCCGGTTGCCGTCGATCACCGAGAGGTCCGAGTGGCAAAGACCGGCAGCTTCAATGCGCACCAGCACCTCGCCATAGCCGGGGCCGGCCAGATCGATGGTCCGGATCTTGAGCGGCAGGCTCGCGGCGTAGGGCGTCGGCAGTGCCGATTGTTCAAGAACGGCGGCGCGGATCTTCATCGGTCGCTCCTATTCTGCTGCCGTCGCGTAGGGCACGTTCTTGCCGCCGTAGCGGCGGACGCGGACATTGGCCTGCTCGGCGTGGCCGGCAAACCCCTCCAGCATCGAGAGGCGCGAGGCGTATGCACCCACCAGTGCCGAGGCTTCGTCGGTGAGGATGCGCTGGTAGGTGCAGGTCTTCATGAACTTGCCCACCCACAGGCCGCCGGTGAAGCGCCCGGCCCGCTTGGTGGGCAGCGTATGGTTGGTGCCGATGACCTTATCGCCATAGGCGACATTGGTGCGCGGTCCGAGGAACAACGCGCCATAGTTGGTCATGTTGGCGAGGAAGTAGTCGGGATCGTGCGTCATCACCTGCACGTGCTCGGAGGCGAGCTTGTTGGCGACCGCCAGCATTTCCTCGTCGCTGTCGCAGACGATCACCTCGCCGTAATCGCGCCAGGAGACGCGCGCGATCTCGGCGGTCGGCAGGATGGTCAGCAGCCGGTCGATTTCGCGCAGCGTTTCGCGGCCAAGCTTTTCGGACGTGGTGAGCAGGATCGCCGGCGAGGTTGGGCCGTGCTCGGCCTGCCCGAGGAGATCGGTGGCACAAAGTTCGGCGTCGACGCTCTCATCGGCGATCACCAGTGTCTCGGTCGGACCGGCGAACAGGTCGATACCGACACGGCCATAGAGCTGCCGCTTGGCCTCGGCGACGAAGGCATTGCCGGGGCCGACCAGCATGTCGACGGGCACGAGGGTCTCGGTGCCGAGCGCCATGGCGCCGATCGCCTGGATCCCGCCCATGACGAGGATTTCGTCGGCGCCGGCAAAGTGCATCGCGGCAACGATCGCCGGATGGGCCCCGCCCTTGTAGGGCGGCGCCGAGGCGACGACGCGCTTGACGCCCGCCACCTTGGCGGTGAGGACGCTCATGTGGGCGGACGCAACCATCGGGTACTTGCCGCCCGGCACGTAGCAGCCGACAGCGTCGACCGGAATGTTGCGATG